>JACAFF010000034.1 GCA_013388455.1 Nitrospirota bacterium | reverse complement strand
TGACTAATCTTATCACGCATTTTTGCCATATCCTGCCATGGCAACTCTTTGTACCTATCTCTAATTGACTTAGGTACGTTTTTTGTTGCTTCTCCTATTATTTCGATTTGGTGTGCAACGGCACTTCTGGTCTTTCTATCAGAGTAGAATGCATGAAAGTCCATATCGGAGACAAAATTTTCAATATCGGTGATCGCTTGAAGAATATCCTTTAGAAAGAGAGAATAATCCCGTTTCAAATATAAACCACCTCTTTTAATATCCTGTTTTTGAGCTCAGGCCTAATCCCACTTTTTTCAACAAGATCTACTTTCTTTTTCAATATCCTTTGGAGGCGCATTTCAAGTTCAATAAGCTTTAAGAGGTCGGGAAGCTCATAATACTCAACCAATATATCTATATCACTCCTCTTTTTTTGCTCTCCACGCACAATGGACCCGAAAATACCGATTTCCTTGACATTATATTCTCTGACAACTTCTTCCTTATGCCTTTTCAAAATTTCCTTGATCTCTTCAAGCGTTTTCATTATATAAAACCTCTATTTTCAGCAATCAATTAATTTTATTCTAAACTACTTTCAGTTATCTAATAAATTATACAATATTACTTTATGATTATTTGCACAGAAGGATCATCCTTGTTACTTCATCCTATGATCACTCTGCAGCCATTGAATACTCTTTTCAGGCCTATCAGCTATACCGATTCATGCCTTATCCAGAAGTGCTTTCTCTCACTTCCTTAATACGAAAGGAGAACTTTTTAAATACTTCTATTATCCTATATCCTAATTGCATTTTTCGGGTTAAATGACTGATACGTAGTTAATGATAATTTTTTGGTTTCAGGATGTCAGAAAAAGACGGACTAAAAAAGATGAAAGATGTAAGAATTCCTGACTTATTTAGGAAAAAAAGATGCAATTTTAATCTTTCAGGGAAGAACCTTTAATAATAAATCACCCAGCAAGCTTTAAGTCTTTAAAGTATGTCTTATAGAATCCGCGGTCCCTGGTCAGTAAAAGTTTGGCATAAACAAGAGCATGGGCACCTATTATGAAATCACTAATAATATGCTGCCTGAATTTGACAGCTGATTTACATTCAGGACAGGTAACGGGGATAGCTTTGCCGCAATTGGAGCATTCTAAAGCAACCTTTCTGTTTCTGACATATTCTTTCCATGCTTTACCCGCACGGTACAATACTTCTTTGTTAGAGGGCATCATCCTTATTCCTGTGTCTGAGAAAAAATCATGCAATTCCTGCTCATCTGAAAATTGAGTTGCTAACTCGGCGTATACAAGCTCACATATGATAAGCTGACCCTTTGACAGGTATTCATTAAGTATTTTTTTCGAGGATGTCAAATAAGTCTCATCAGGTATCAGTATGTCAAGTAAAATATTGGTATCTATCGCTGTTATCATCTGCCCCTTAGTTCATCAGTTATTGTGTCAGATTTTTTACCCTTAAGTGTTTTCAGCTTTCCAACCCATTTATCAAAAGGAGATTCTTTAACTGCTTTTTTAATATAAAAAATACCGTTTTTTTCAATAAAGCTTATCCTTTCTCCCGATTCAATTCCGAGCTTATCCCTCACTTTTTTGGGAATTGTTATCTGTCCTTTGGATGTAACCTTTGCCACCAGCATAAACATCTCCTGTAAGGAATATAATCCTTACTTTCATTGTAAGGATTATAAATAAATTTGTCAATTATGCTCATTGACATATAAAAGATACTATTTTTGTTCTGCTTGATTTCAATAGTTGTATAGATTACCTGATTTTGGGTTAATAAAAATATAATACTACTCCACTTATAAATAAATTAGTAGCTGAAATTCGCCTTAAATTAAAAAAGATTTTCATTCATATTTCTTTAATAAAAAAAATGGGCGTTTTGCCCAGATGTCAATACGGAACACCAAATCTTTTACAAAACAATAGACCTTGCGGATTGCTGTAACACATTCAAAACATATTTTAATTTCCATACATCTGCACAGCACGCCGTAAAAGAAACGCAATAAAAAAAGGAAAAAGTTCACCCATGACAATTGTTGCGCCTGTTGGAAGATTTATATTAAAAGATGCATAAATCCTGATAAGCACCGAAGATATGCCGACTAATGATCCGTAAAGCTTTGCTTTTTGCATTAATTTCATGATCCCCACCGAACTCACAACGACGATTGGAATAGCAATTAATGCTGGATTTTGTTTAAGAAGCAACCCGACTGCTACACTTCCGAAGGTTACATGGGCAAGTCCATCTCCAATCAAGGCAAGCCTCCGCAACACAAGAAGTACGCCAAGAACCGAGCATGCTAAGGCGATAAACAATCCTGCAATAAATGCTCTTTTAATGAATTCATAATGAAGCGCACTTAATATGTCCATATCATCCATGCCTGTAACAGACAAGATGCTGTGTAAATGTTCCGAGATACTGTGTCATGTCTTTTGACAGACGGAAGTCTTCAAAGCTTCCATAAAAAATGACCTTCTTATCAAGGTACAAAAGCTTTGAAGCGTAAGTGCCTATGCTTGCTATGTCATGGGTAATAAAAAGGATTGTCATCTTTTTATTGCTGTTAAGATGGTAAATAATTTTAAAGAAAGTTCCCCGCGCGTCAGGATCGAGTGCTGTAGTCGGCTCATCAAGGATTAATAGCTCTGGTTTATTAACTATCGCACGTGCAACAAGGACCCTTTGCTGCTGACCTCCCGAAAGCTCACCAAACAATGTATCTTTCAGATCACTTACATTGATTAATGCCATAGCTTCGTTTATCAGCACTTCTTCATCCTTCGTGATATGTTTTAAAATTTTTTTCCCAGACAACAGTCCCATCGAAACGATCTCCTTTACTATAGCAGGGAAATAAGGATTGAAATGAATCAATTTCTGTGTAAGATAGCCTATATTCTGCCTGTTTCTAAACGCTGACGGATTTGTCCCGAACAGACTGACGGTACCACTTTTCTGTTTCAAAAGACCAAGGATGATCTTGATGAGAGTGGTTTTTGCGGAACCATTTGGCCCGACAAGACCAATATAATCACCCTTTTCTATTTCAAAAGTAACTTCAGACAGCGCTTCAAACTGCCCATAGCTGAAACAGACTTTGTTTACAGATACAATGGGAAGCTATATATTCGATCTTTTGTTTCCTAATCTGATTAACAAGCTTGATCAAATCATTATTCAGGCGAAAATCCTTGGGCAGCAGAATATGCCAAATTATATCTTTTTGCCAGATAGCCAAAAGCATAATGCCCGCGTAAATAATTGTTTTCGTTCTGCAGGCAGACAGCGTATTTTTATATGCATTGTCCAGTTCGGTGAGTTTAGACTGATAGTTTTCAAGATTTTTCCAGTAAAACTCAGCGTTTTGTGGATCAATCTCGGAAAATGCTTTGTGATATTTGCTGCCATTGTTTTGGCATTGTCAAAATCAAGCCAGATGTGCGGATCAATTCTGTCATGATCGTGGTGTTCTTTCCCCGACTTATGGTGATGAACTACTTCATGGTCATGTTCGTGCTCCTTTTCTTCTTTCACCAGTTCGACACCAAAACTGGCGTCAACAACTTTTACTTTTTTGTCAGTGCTCTTAATAATGTCATGTGCCCATGGTTCCATAAACTTTCCTGTGTACACAAAAATATCGGATACATTGATTTTTACAATATCACTGGGTGTAGGCTCAAACTAATGGGCTTCAACTCCAGGTGGTAAAAGCAAAGAAATGTCCGCTTTGTCCATCCCAATCTTTTTTGCCATATCATATACTGGAAAGAGCGTTGTAGTAACCTTGAGTTTCTTAATACCTGAGGGTTCTTGCGTCCCCTTTGAACATGCGGTAAAGAAACCGACCAGAATTATAATAATACATAAGGCAATCACCTGTTTAACTTTCATTTCCATCTCCTTTTTTGTTCAGACAATTACGACAGTAACCATTCACCTGAAGAATATGCGAAACTACTTTTCCATTGAGTTTCCTCTTCACTTCCTTCTGTAGTTCCACAAGCGCGCAGAATTTGATATCCTCAACACTGCGGCATGAAAGACAGATAAAGTGATGATGATGGGCCCTGTTCGGGCAAAAATAATAATAAAGCTGCCGGTTAGGATGAACAACCTTTGAGATGATATCCCTTTCCGAAAGTTCTTCCAGAATACGATAGACTGTTGGAAGACCTATCCTTCCGATATGTTTTTTCATCTTTGACCATATTTCTTCAGGGCTCAGGTATGATGATTCATTCAGCAGAATATCAAGAAGTGCAAGTCTTTTCGGAGTAATTTTCAGATTTAAACTCCTCAAGATCTGCGGAAAATCGGAATTGGTGATTTTCTCTTTCATTTTTATAGTTTTCATATATCTTACTTTATTGAAAAAACATTTTCGGTTTTATTAATTGTAGATACCCGGCTGAATACTTTATTATTAAGCCTTTGAACACAACTTTTGCAAAAAACAACGAAGCCTCCGAAAACTACAAACCACCACACACCTATGGGACAACCCTGCTTGCCGCAGCATGGGCAGGTTGAAGTCAGTATTGTACCGGATGAAATAATGAACCACAAGCGCACCAGAGATGAACAATAAAGCCATTTCAGTATCTTAGTAAATCGCATTTATTACCTCTTTCGTCTCCATATCTAAATAGAAATCATTTCTATTTAATATAAAGTGTAATATAAAACTCAAGCCAAAAATTATATGATGGAAAACTACAATGTTGAATTACAGGGCTAAATATAGGCAACCACTTACTTGTTTTGGGATTATATAAACATTTGAATTCATATTATTTTAAGGTTAATTATTTATAGATATTTAGAGCGCTTGCTATCATTCTGCACTACCACCTTTTTCTTTGTTTTCAGCAAAGCCCATACACCAAATATCGCAAGTAGAATGCTTATACCTACAAAAGCCTTTGTGTATTTGGCAACCAGGGGCTTTTTAAAAGATTCCATAAAAAGATTTTCATTAACATTTACCACAATCTGTGCCCCATGCATCCCATGTTCGGATTCTCCATAGACATTTATGACCCATTTCCCTTTCCTGTCTGGCAGGAATGAGACAAAACCGTTTTTGTCCGTCCTTCCTTTCTGATGGGGTATCTTATCGCCCGGACCAAAAATTTCATATGAAGAATAGCTTGCAGGGTCATCCTCTGTGTAAAAAACACGCACACTTATGCCTTTGTTTTCTACATGATAATTAACAGTATGGGCTTCTGCCCCTGAATATATCAGGAGCAGAAGCATTATAATTGTAAAAGATCTTAACATCACTTTACCTCAAAGGTAAGAACAGTGGTATAAGATAGATAATCGGCGTCAGAATTATCTTTTGCTGGTATTCTGTATTTAGCAATAATAAACTGCTGTCCTTTTTCACTTATTTTTACATTAGCGAAACCTTGTTTATCAGTCCTGATTATTTCTCTATTTATTTCTATCGCAACTCCTTCAACTGTAGAGCCATCAAAATAAATCTTAACTGGCAGAATTTCTCCAGAATTTAATATAAAAGGATTCTTAAGCGGTACAATCTCAAACTTTAATCCCGCAGGTTTTGTTATGATATGGCTGTATGCAAATATACCCTTGGCAAAATGTGAAGAATAAATTGAGTCTATTACCTGCAGCCCTGATTTTATAGCTTCTTTTTTTTTAAGTCTTTTTTTTCCGTCAGGGGTAGTTACAAGATAACCACCTTCAAAGGAAACAGCAATAATTGATACGCCGTCTTTTGAGGAAAAGTAAACCATATCTTTTTCATTTTTCCTTATTAATGAGACTTCCTTACCATTGATGTCAAAAGCCTTTGCCTCTTTTAACTTTCCAGGTTCATAAGAGCTTAAATCAGGTGGATGCCCCCACAAGACCTTGAAAATACTATTTTCTTTCTCTATCCAGAGGTAATGGGCAAATGCAGACTTTGTCAAAATAAGAAGAATAATAATTATAATGGATGTAAATAGTTTTATCTTCATTGTTGCAAACTCCGCGCTTTTCATTTAGACCCTTCAAAAACTTGAAAGGTTAGTGATGCAGAAAAATCAACCTTATGGTTACATACAAGCATATAAATACCAGCTTGAGGAATTTTCAAGTTAGCTATTCCATCTTCGTTGCTTTTTGTAAAAAAAGGAAACGGTTCGTCCTCAGAGTAGTAGCCCGCATAGGTTGCATACAAGTATGTTGATAAAGGTTTTCCTTCAAAAAGTATCTTAACAGAAATGTTATCTCCAGCTTTTATATCCTTTGGGTCTTTTAAAGGAATAATCTCAATACGGTGACCTAAAGGTTTACTGATACTACTCTTCCCTTCGCCAACAGAGACAATTGATTTAGCATACTTTTCAGAGGCTACATGCTGCCTGTCACCTTTTACCTTTCTATAAGCGGTGATCAAATACGAACCTTTTTGATCAGGAATGAATTCTCCAACTAAAGCGCCTGACCTGTCACCAGTCTTGTCTTCCCATGTATTTGTGATAATTTTCTTTTGCCCTTCAGGGTCGAGATAAGAAAATTCTGCAAGGCTGTCTCTGCTTATCAGGATATCGTAATAAGGGAAATTGTGACCAAACACTACTTTCGCTATAATTTTTTCTTTTGTTGATGTATGATTATCAACATTAATCCACAAGTCATGAGCGAATGATAGACCTGTCATTATAAAATACATGCTTGACGCTAATAAGATAATAATGCATTTCTTTATTTCTTTTTTCATAATATTCTCTCCTATATTTTTACACCCAGTTTACCGAAATAGACCCTTCCAAGCCACTCCTTGTTTGGCTCTCCGTAATCAGAGCCAAATATGTTATCTATATCCAATGAAAATGAGATGTTTTTTGTGATTTCTTTAATTATTTTTAGGTTTGAGACAGAATATTCTTTTATTTCAGATGTGTTTGTCTCATTGCTGAAAGCCTTTGAATAATAGTTTGTTACCCAATGTATAGAAGCCAATAATCGCTTAATTTCATAATTCAATCCTATATTAACTGTATTGTGCGGGCTATATGGCAGCTCTTTTTTTAACTCCTTATTCTCTGTATCAAGATATGTATAACCTAAACTCACACCGAAGTTATCAATAATATAAGCCGTTAAGCTGAATTCAATCCCCTGTGTATAAGCTTCTCTCACATTCTTCCATGTGCGAACAGGAACATTATCTATTTTATCTGTTGTATCAACTGCAATGATAACGTCTTTTACATCATTCCTATAAAGACTTAAATTAGCGGATATCCTGTCCGAAATAATCTGTTCAACTCCTGCTGAATAACCCCACGAAACTTCTGGATTAAGATCTGGGTCAGGTCTATTCCACCAATTACCGTGTTTAAAAAAAACATAAAGTTGTCTGATCGTTGGCGATTTGAATGCTCTACCTACCGATGCTCTTAATCTTGTCTTATCAGAAATCTCCCACATAATACTTGCTTTAGGATTAAATTCAGTTCCATAAAGTGAATGATTATCTAATCTACCACCAAAAACTATGCTAAAAGGTTTAGGTGTCATCTCATCCTGCAGATAAAAACTACATACTTTGTCCTGTTTATCTGCAAAACTTGCATTAATATCACGTAGCAGATATTCAACCCCAGCAGTTGCAAGATGTATTTTGCCAAAAAGTCTTGAGTATTGAACTTCTGCATCGTTATAAGTAATGTCACCAAAGCGTCGGGTATAACCTGGGGAAAAAGAGTCCATATTAAGCCTATTCCAATATCCTTTAAATTTTAAAACTGATGTATCAGGTAATGTTAATTCCAGAGATGGACTGAATTTGATTTTTTCATCAATCTGATACTGCCACTCTGATTTATCATAATTCATTCCTACAGAAAAATTGACATTTTCAGAAATAGAATATAAAAGTTTTGTCATTATATGTTTTGCTTCAAATTTATCTTTTGATGCACTATAGCGCCCTCTTTCAGATTTTTCACTTTGAGCGCTGAGCAAAACACCAATGTTCTTAATTTTTTGACCATAACTAATACTTGCCATAGATGTTTCTTCTGAACCATAACCAGCGTTTAACGTAAACAACGGTTTCTCAGGTATCGGTTTTGTTATGATATTTACAACACCTGCTATAGCATCGCTCCCGTATAATACAGAGCCCGGGCCTTTAACAATCTCTATCCTCTCTATCATTTCAACTGGTATCTGATTGATACTTATCCCGTATTCTCCCATACCACCGCCAAGGACTCTCTCACCGTCAATGAGTATGAGCCCATAGCCGCGGTCAAAATCAAAACCTCTTAATCTTGACAAATAAGATGACGAGCCTGGAACATTCTCACCTCTTATATAAAAACCTGGCACATCTTTCAAAATCTCAGATACATTTTTTGCATTAGAATTTTTAATATCCTCCTGACTAATTAAGACAGTCTCAACAGGAACATCTTCTAATTTATGCGGGGTTTTAGTGGCGGTTACCACAATTTCCTCAAGCTTCGCCTCCCCATTCTCATCTTTTTTTATCTCTTCTGCTATTGCGAATGATGCCATAATCAACAATCCCAGAAATAAACATGAGAAAATTTCAATAAACTTCTTCACCTTTCCCTCCTTCTTTCCTCTCACTCCCTTCTCTGTTAAAATAAAAAAGGGGCGTTGCTACCACATCGCTTTCCTTTGGGGCAGGGAGTCCTCCCAAAGACCATCCCTGCCCTGATTATTTATACCTTTCAATCTGAAATCTCAAATCTCAATTCTCAATTCTGATTGCTCTCACCTCCTTCACCGACTGAATAATTATGACGTTATGAAAGTGCCCTGTGTTTCGAAAAAATCCGGTATGGAGGGAAACTCCCTCCATACCGTCCTCCAGAGGGTTAGCAAATATCCAGAGGAAACCCTAATAAATCTATGCTTGAATTAAAACTATTGCTCAACATACCACTCAGCGATGTTATGGAGCATCCCCGCAGGCGACGTAATTATGCCTTTGATTCTTTTATGCGCAATGAACAGCAGGTCTGCATTATAAAGAAATATGCACGGTTGTTCTTCTGCGAGTAGTTCATGAAGTTTATGATAAATCCTTTGCCTGTCAGCTATTGTAATCGCCCTTCTTCCATTTTCGAGTAGCATGTCAAGTTCTTTATTCTTATAACTTAGAAAATTCCATTCACCCTCTTTAGTCTTGCTCGAATGCCATAACTCATATATGTCTGGGTCCCAGAGATATGCACGCGACAGAACAATTGCTTCAAACTGATGCTTGCTGATTACATTGTGTCTGAACGCCTGCCATTCAAGTGTGCGTATGTCAGTTTCTATTCCAATTGCCTTAAGATTGCTCTGAATTATCTGGGCAGTTTTTATGTTCTCTTTATTCTCATAATTCGTAAGAATCATAAAAGACATTAAGTCAGCATTTTTTCTAAGTATCCCGTCTGTCCCTTTTTTCCATCCTGCCTCTATCATTAATTCTAAGGCTTTCTGCGGATTATAGGCGTAAGACTTTGCTTCTCTGTTGTAATACCATGCCTCAGGTGGATAAGGTCCTGTTGATCTGCTTCCAAATCCCCTTAAAACCGAATTAATTATTGCATCCTTATCAATTGCATAACTTATCGCCTGACGGACTCTTTTATCCTGAAATCTTCTGTCGATAAGATTTAATCCAAGGAAGCCATATCTAAATGAACCTGCACGATACTTAACAAAATCAGATGAAAGGTCCTCATGACCAGTTTTGTTATTAAACTGCATTGGTGATAGCTCCATCAAATCTATACTGCCTGCTTTTAATTCAAGAAACTGTGTTGCTGTGTCAGGTATTATACGTATAATAAGATTTGTGATTTTGGGGCGTCCTGCATGATAACTATCAAAAGCCTCCAGCCATAACCTCTGCCCATGCACCCATTCCCTGAGCTTGTATGGTCCTGTTCCTACAGGGAAATTTTCGAAGGATGTATTATTGACATCTTTATGTTGAAGTATATGTTTTGGGATAATGCCCACAGTCCAGCTCTCAAGCGCTGAACCATAAGGCTCATCGTAAGAGACAGATACAGTATAAGGATCTAATGCCCTGACTTCCTTCACTGATCCAAAGTTATCTTTTAAAGAGGTTGCTACACTTGGAGATATAAAAGTGTTATAGGTGAAGACTACATCATTTGCGGTGAACTGGTTACCATCATGCCATAATACATCTTTTTTAAGATGGAAAATGATTTTCCGTCCTCCATCAAGAATATCCCATGATTCAGCAAGGTCGCCTTTAATTTTCATATCCTTGTCGAATTTCGTAAGGCCACTGAATATAAGGCCGCTTACAGAATAAGAAATAAGATCAGTAAGGAACACGGGATTTAATCTTTTTGGTTCTGAGGATATTGCAATAGTAATAGTATCTGCTGCTCTGCTTTTTTTAACATCTCCACGGCAACCACTTAAAATAATAATTCCTGCAAAGAGTATCGAAAAAATCTTAAGGAACTTCTGCACTAAAAGATCACCTTCAATCCAATGCCAAAATTCCGCTCCGCAGCAGGAAATCCGAAACGTTCCTGATAATCTTCATCAAAAAGATTATGGACATATCCAGTTATGTCGATATTTTTCATGACAGGATATGATGCCTCAATATCAGCAGTCACAAAGGAATCCTGCTTTCTTACTCTTAGTTCAGTATTCCCAAGAGTATTATTGTTATAAATAACTTTCTGGCTTGAAACATATTTTGCATATACTGAAATTTTCTCCTTCTTCGAACCTTTATACTGTATCCCTGCATTAATCTTATGTTTGGGCAGTCCAGGGATTTCATCAAAATCCCTGTCCTCTGGAGCTACGAAATTGCTAACAAATGGATCACCTTCGGTCTCACTCTTTTGAAAAGTGTAGTTTGCAAATGCAGAAAAACCCTTTCCTAATTGCTGTGCTACTTCCATTTCTATTCCATAGAGTTTTGCTTTATCAATGTTGTAGGAGATGAAGTTTATTAAATCAAACTGAATATAGTCATCAATTCGGTAGTAATAAGGTGATATTTCAACCCTTGTTTTTGTAGGAAACTCAGCCTTCCACCCACCCTGTATCATAATGCCATCTTCCTCATCAAAGGGCAGTTGAGATGTATTAACCCCAGCATCTGGTGAATAATGCCAGTAATGTTCAGGTGGCGTTGGCATTCTTAAGGCACGTGAAATACTGAGATATGCCAGTCCATCTTTATCATAGTTATAGGTTACTTTTACTGATGGAGCAAAACCTTCCATTGATATATCTTTAATACCTTCAGCCTTCCCGGCAGGTCCTGCATTACCTTCATAAGATGTATATCTAATACCTGGTGAAACAATAAACTTTTTTGAAATTGCTATATCATCCACAAGAAAGATACCGAGAACATCTGAGTTTACATAGTTGCGATTCCTGAATGCACTTCTGAAGTCATCTGAAAAATTCCTATCACCATCATCTTTAAACCTTTTATAATCAATACCTGTTGTGATTGTATGATTCTTAAGATACAGAATGTATGATGCATCTGCTCCGTAAGACCTGTCATCATAAAACTCTTTATGAAATACCCTATCCAGCGATTCACGGGTATTGTAGGCCTCTCTATCACCATGATTCCACCAGTAAGCAAGATTTAAGATGCTGTTTGAAAATGTCTGTTCATAACCGAGATTTATGTAATATTTCTCTTTCTTCCACCAACTACCGGGCTCAGGAGTTGCACCCATTCCACCATACATTATTTCTCCGTCAGATGCAGGATAATCACTATCAATTGGTTCATCATAATCAGGGCTATCAAAATCATTTGATTGTCTATTTGGAACTATAAAACCCTTTTTGACATTTATATACTGAAAGTCACCTTTAATTTTCCCTTTCCACGGTAAATCATATCCAAGATGAACATTTGCATTTTTTAACCAGTAATCGCCATTTCTGAGATAACCGTCACTTTCTGAATATCCGCCGCTTATCGAATATTCAAAGTTTCCTGGTTTCCATGCATGGAAAAAACTTAAAGTATATGTATCAAAGCTCGCACCAAGTCCTTGAATTTCGAACACTGGTTTCTTTTCGGGCTTTTTTGTTACAAGATTTATAACGCCTCCAAGTGTATTGCCATAGCGAGGATCACTAACACCCTTAATTACTTCTATCTTTTCTATGTTATTTAGTGGTATCGTCGTCCAATCGATAAAATAACCACCTGCTGTTCCGGATATATTCATTGTTCTACCATCGATTGTTACAAGAATACGACGAGAACCAAAGCCTCTGATTTTTATTGAATCGTCATCAAGAGCTGCCCCAACCTCCTGAGGCCTTTGAATATCAATACCCGGTTGACGGTTCAATGCAGAATCGAGCGTTGAGCCGATTCCTTGCAAAAGCAATTCAGGCAAAATTGTAGTCATATTTGGTGTTTCTAATTCTTCTTTGATTTCACTCTCTGAAATTGTTATTTCATCAAGTTGAAATATCTTTGTATATGTCCCATTCACCTGAGTTTGTTCTTGAGCAAAGCTTACGGAAGTGGGTAAAAACAACAAACAGATTAATATCCTGAAAAACATGGTATACCCCCTTTATTGGAATTTATATTGAAAATTGCCTTATTCTTTGCCCACCAAAATATGCCAACTGTTGTATAACCTTTTTTCCACAAATGACCTCTTTCGTATGTCAGTTGCAACATCAACTCGGTCCTTTCGTTGTAAACAGGTATTCTTCCATTTTTGAAAGTCCAGTGTTCAATAGCTTCCTCCAGACAGTGATAGGCATAAGAACTTTCGGTTTCGATAAATTTCTTATATATGATTTCATAATCATATAATCTTTCTCTTATCGCCAGATCGGAAAAATGTATTTCAGTAACAATAAAGATATTTTCAGGTTCTGCCATAAAAATCTTTTCAAGTCCATATAAAAATCCCAGCTCGGTTAAATGAAGGCTGTTAGATGCTATGACAAGGTCATGATCAAATATTTCGCTAATGGGCATTTCTTCCCATCTTCTGCTTTCAATCGAAATATTATTAATTCCCGCTCTTTTGACTCCTTCGTATAATAGATTCCTCATGCCCTCCGAGGGCTCAAGCGCTGTTACATTACAGCCAATCGCACATAAAGGAAGAGAGAGTATTCCATTGCCTGCACCGATATCGAGAACCTTCCATGCTGGTTTAACAAGTGAAGTGAGAATTTTAATAATTTCGCTATGATAGCTATTATGCTCTATCCATAACTTGTACCATTTAGCATTTTTATCCCAGAACTGAACTGTAGAATTTACTTTAAGTTTTGTTTCTTTCATGTCCCCCAAAACAAAAAAGCCCTGAAAGCTCACCTTCAGGTGATAGGCCTTCAAGGCTTTTTCTAAAAATCTTTCAATTAGCCTAAATGCTGCATAGATTTTTTAAGTCCTATTAGAAACCATTTAACTTTCTCATAGGACAAAAAAACCATGAAGACTGATACCTTCTTGGCGTGTAGCCTTCATGGCTTAATATTTTTGAGAAAAAAATAAACTTATTTTAAATGTTAATAAAATATATTGATTCAACATTTTTGTCAATATTTATTTTTGAAAATCTACTCCCATGATATCATTGATATAAAAGAAACCAAATTAGGAATAATAGAAAAAAAAGAGAGAAGCGATGTAATTCTTTTTGGGATTACTATGAAAAATAGAGCGTATTTATTGGAGGAAATTCTCGGAGAAATTAATCGGTATCTGTAAATCTTATCAGCGTGCCTTTTTTTGCAGTTCCATATCGAAAAATCGTAATGCCTTTACAACCCTTTTCATAAGCTAACATAAATGCCTTTGCAACATCTTCTTTTTTGGCTCTGTAAGGCATATTTATCGTTTTTGAAACTGCATTATCTGTAAATTCCTGGAAACATGCCTGCATCTCTATATGGTCTTCTGGAGGAATTTCATGTGCAGTTTTAAATAGCCTCTTTATATCAACGGGAACTTCTTTAATACCCCATAAATGTCCTTTCTGAATAACCTTATTTTTCAGTTCTTCTGAATAAAAACCTCTCTCTTTTGCTATTCTGAAGAAGTATTTGTTTATCTCCGAGAGTTCTGTTTCCAGAATAAGCCTTTTATATGCGAGCGCAAAAATAGGTTCTATACCGCTTGAACAGTCGGCAATAATTGATAGAGTGCCTGTTGGCGCTATTGTAGTTGTTGTCGCATTTCTTACTTTTGGCATACCTGGAGAGTCATAAATTGAGCCTTGAAAATTAGGAAATGTCCCTCTTTGCTCAGCTATCTTAACAGATGTCTGACGGGCTTTGTCCCTGATAAATTTCATCAGATATCTTGCTATTTTGAATGCACTTTTATGATTATAGGGTATTCCGAGAAGTATAAGCATATCTGCCCATCCCATCACACCAAGACCAATCTTCCGATTACCTTTGTGCATTTGTTCTATTGCAGGGACAGGATATTTGTTTACATCAATTGCATCATCGAGGAAAACCACGGCTGTCTCTATATCATCGCTAAGGGACTGCCAATCTATTCGGCCGATCTGCTTGTCACCCTCCCTTCTCGCTCCCTTACCAAGGAGGGGATTAAGGGAGGGTATCCACCTTCCCTCAACTTCTGAATCTATGACATATTTTGATAAATTGATTGATCCCAGAACACAAGCCTCATAGGGCAAAAGAGGTTGCTCACCACAAGGGTTTGTTGACTCCATAACACCAATATTTGGAGTTGGATTATCTCTATTTATTCTGTCTATAAAAATAATTCCTGGGTCACCTGTTGTCCATGCGCTCTCTACCATTTCATCAAAAACAATTTTCGCTTTAATTCTGCCCATAATATTTCCGCTTCTTGGATTTATTAGATTATATTCTTCATCTTTTTTCACTGCATCTATAAAAGCATCTGTTACCGCAACTGAAATATTGAAATTCGTAAGTTCTCTTTCAGACCTCTTTATCCGTATAAATTCAATAATATCAGGATGGTCAACACGTAATATCCCCATGTTGGCACCCCGTCTCGCCCCACCCTGTTTTATGACTTCTGTGGCAGTATTGTAGATTTTCATAAAAGAAACAGGACCACTTGCTATCCCTCCTGTTGAACGAACTATGTCTGCCCTGGGACGTAGTTGAGAAAAAGAAAAACCTGTTCCACCCCCGCTCTGCAGGATTAAAGCAGCATTTTTTAACGTATCGAATATCGAATTCATCGAATCTTCAACAGGAAGTACAAAACATGCAGCAAGCTGCCCTAAATCTTTTCCTGCGTTCATAAGAGTAGGAGAATTTGGAAGAAATCTTAAATCCGTCATTATCTCATAGAATTTATCTTCCCATTCTGAAGGGTTGCTGTTATATAGACTTTCTGCAGAGGCCACAGTTCTGGCTACCCGCCTGAACATCTCTTCAGGAGATTCGATTATATTGCCATTTTCATTTTTCAGAAGATACCTTGCCCTGAGAATCTTCAACGCATTATCAGTAAGGTTCATAAACAGATTATATCAAAATTTTGATGCTTAAAATTTATCTATGCAGGGGCTCTCAATATAGGGGTGGAGATAAAAGCGAACTTATTGAAGCGATGGATATTTTTCCCGGAAAAATATAGATCGGGACTTCTTTTGCATTTATTACTTCTTTCTTGCCTCCAGTTTATTAAGAGCACTGATGTAAGCCTTTGCAGCAGCTACAATAATATCAGTATCGGCACCATGGCCTCTAACAGTTCTGCCATTCTCTTCAAGAGAAACCATCACTTCCCCAAGGGCATCAGTTCCACCTGTTATGGCTTTAATTTCGAATTTTAATAATTTGCTTTTTGTTTTTGTGATTGACGAAATTGCTTTATAAGTCGCATCTACAGGACCATCGCCCTGCTCCATTCTGTGTATAATATCCTCCCCAATTTTAAGCTTAACAGTTGCCGTGGGCTTCTGATTAATTCCACTAATGATGTGTAAATCTACAAGACTGTAAACCTCAGGCACCTTCGTTACATCTTCAGTAATTAATGCTTCAATATCCTCATCGAAAATATCTTTTTTCTGGTCAGCAAGTCTCTTAAACTTCTCGAATGTTTTATTCAACTCTTCATCAGTAAGAGAATATCCGAGTTCCTTCAGTCTCGTCTTGAATGCATGCCTTCCAGAATGTTTACCAAGAACAAGCTTTGTTGAATGGAAACCAACACTTTCAGGTTTGATAATTTCATAGGTCGTCTTTTCTTTTAGAAGCCCATCCTGATGAATACCTGATTCATGGGCAAATGCATTTGCGCCGACAATTGCTTTGTTTGGCTGGACATAAATACCTGTTATTTTTGTCACAAGCCTGCTCGTTCGTAAAATCTCTTCAGTATTAATTTTTGTGTCTGCATTAAAAATATCTTTCCGTGTCCTTAATGCCATCACAACTTCTTCCATAGAACAATTCCCTGCACGTTCCCCTATACCGTTAATCGTGCATTCTATCTGCCCTGCCCCATTCAGCACTGCAACAAGAGAATTAGACGTTGCTAAACCAAGATCATTATGACAGTGAACCGAAATAACAGCCTTATTAATATTTTTAACCTTTTCAAATAGTTTTTTAATCATGCCACCAAATTCTATAGGGATACTGTAACCAACTGTGTCAGGTATGTTTACAGTTGTTGCTCCTGCCTCAATAACAGCTTCAACAACTTCACTTAGATAATTGATATCCGTCCTTGTTGCATCCATAGGAGAAAATTCAACATCATCTGTAAAACTCTTTGCAAACTTGACCATCTCAACAGACCTTTTTAACGCCTCTTCCCTACTAACTCTGAATTGATATTTGAGATGTATATCAGATGTTGAATGAAATGTATGTATCCTTTTTTTCGGCGCATCTTTGATTGCAGCCCAAGCACTTTTGATATCTTCTTCTCTTGCCCTGGCGAGGCTACAGATTATAGGGCCTTCAACTTCTGCTGCTATAGTTTTTATGGATTCAAAATCGCCAGGCGAGCTATATGCAAATCCAGCCTCTATAACATCAACTCCAAGACGTGCAAGCTGTTTTGCAACGGTTAATTTCTCTTCAATGTTCATTGAGGCGCCTGGTGACTGTTCTCCATCCCTGAGTGTAGTATCAAATATTCTTATTATTCTCATTGATTAGTTCCCATCTTCCTATAATTTTTTTTTCTTTTATAAAAAAGAACAATATTTTCAATTATACCGCTAATAAGATATAACATTGCAAATAGAAAAAGTGAAATTGGCGGATGTATTATTATTATTGTCAAAATTACAACTATTGCAACCAAAATCCAAAAAGGTTTACGCTTGCTGAAATTTAACTCTTTTGCACCATGAAATCTAAGTGTGCTAACCATAAGCACAGCAATAAAAACTGTTAGAAAAAGAATCAGAATGTTATTCTCAGGACCTTTATCCCATAACTGATACCAAAAAATAACGAGTGTAGATATGATTAGTGCTGCACCGGGTATCGGCATACCTGTAAATGACTTTGATTCTGTAGAGCCCATTTGAACATTATATCTCGCAAGCCTCAATGCACCACATGCGAGGAACAAAAATGAGGCAGCCCACCCTAATCTTCCGAAATCAATAAGCACCCACTTATAAATCATAACCGAAGGCGCAACACCAAATGCAACAAGGTCTGAAAGTGAATCGAGTTCTATACCAAATCTTGTAGTACTGTGCGTAAGTCGTGCAACCCACCCGTCAAGACCATCAAATATTGTAGCAATAACAATAGCCCATGCTGCATGCAGATAATTACCTTTCAGCGCAGAAAGAATTGAATAAAAACCCATTAACATACCGCAAAGTGTAAGGGTATTCGGAAGTATATATATTCCTTTTTTCATTTTTTAATTATAATAAAAATATTTATTATTTTACTGGTATTACTTTTTAAAATTTTTAAAATAATTATCTATTAGTCTTTTTAATAAATTCATAATTTTATTTGATTTGACAATGAAATTATTTGAATTGATGATTATAAATGAAAAAAGGGAAAGATTATTCTATACTATAAAAATATGTTATCTATTGTTATTTCCTATTTTATTAAAGGTGTAATTACTCTCCCGTATCAAGGACATCATAAACTCCAACAGGAATACATAGGAATAAAGGGATTCCCCGATCAAGTCGGGTAATGACGATATAAAAAGCGTTATGAAGAGTTACGGAAATTAACCGAGGAATCTTGTAATTAATAGCAAACGGTAATGCCAAAAGTTTTATGAAAAGCAGGAAGATAATTATGAAAGAGGAAAGTTTATCAATTCCGGTAGGACAGGCGTCTCGCCTGTTGGATTGAAAATCAAGAGTTTTAGACATTTTTGTTTAAAAACTTTTGACAATACTTAACAATTAAAAAGGAGGTGCTGTATGAAAACAAAAAAATTGGTTTGGACTTTTTTTGTTTGCTTTCTTGTTTTATTCCTGGCCATACCTTCAATAATGTGGTCTGCAACATTCAATGTTAGCGATATACCTCAATTCCAGTCTGCTTTGACTTTAGCTTCATCAAATGGCGAGGATGACACAATTAATGTGGCGGCTGGAACCTATACTTTAACAAGCACTCTTACCTATACTTCTACAGGCACTGAAAATCATTCTCTCGAAATCATAGGTGCTTCTTCCGGTTCAACTATTCTTTTTGGTGGTAACACCGCTCAGATTCTGAGCATTAATACAGTAGAGCCGGATGCAGATATCAGTGTGAGATATATTGAATTCCAGAATGGAAATTCATCAGGTAATGGCGGCGGACTTAATATTTCTGTAGATTCATCAGACATCTCGGTTGAACGTTGCGAATTTAATAATAATAGTGCTGTTGTTACTGGTGGAGGAGCCTCTTTAGTTTCGAACAGTGGTTCAGTCACTTTACAATACTGTGCTTTTAACAACAACTATGCTGGTAATGATGGCGCTGGCCTTTCAGCCTGGACTGATACAGGAACGATCTCTATCTCTAACAGCTCATTTGATAATAACAGCACAGCAGACACTGGAGGTGACGATGGCGGTGGAGCATCAGCGATTACAGTAAGCGGGCAGGTAACTGTAACAAACAACACTTTCAGTAATAATGAATCAGGGGATGATGGTGCTGGATTATTTACATATGTAGAGGGTGAAGGTGGGGATATTACAATATCCAACAATACCTTCACACACAATATAGCTGGCCTCGGCGGAGGTGGTTCATTCACGAGGATAAATCTATCAGGCACGGTTACCCTAACAAATAACACATTTACGAATAATAGCACTTTGAACGGCAGCGGAGGTGGTTCACTTGTATATTGCCAGAGCGGCTCTGTAAGTTTTACAGGTAATGACTACAGCAATAATACTACTTCTGTCTCTGGTGGTGAGCCCGATGGTGCAGGTGTATGGACCTGGATAGGCAGTGGGTCATTAACCCTGACTGCAAACCGTTTCTATCACAATGATGCAGGAAGAAACGGAGGTGGTTTAAGTCTAAATTCTGAAACAGGGACAATCACCCTGGCAAATAATATCTTTCATAATAATAGTGCTGTTAACGTAGGTGGAGGAATTTCGATTGCTACTAGCACAGCCACTGCCGGTTTCTACAATGATACATTTCATAACAATTCTGCTGCTGACGGCGGTGGTATAGATTTTTATTCCTTAAGCAGTAGCACAAACGTACATATCTATAATGCCATAATCTGGGATAGCACACCTCAGGCAATATCAGAATCAGGTGTTGGTAGGGTGTTAGCTGTATATTCTGATATTGAAGGTGGAACTGGGCAATCATGGTTTGGAACAGGATGTATTGATTTAAATCCATTATTCACTGACCCGACTAATGGAGGTTTCCAGCTTCAAGCTGGTTCTCCATGTATTGATTCAGGGAATTCTTCACCATGGATTCCATCTACTGATTTTGATGGAAATCCGAGGGTTTCAGGTACTGAAGTTGACATGGGAGCTTTCGAATACGGCTCAGGGGTGAGTGATGCCCCCAACATATCGGTTTCCCCTTCCTCTAATGATTTTGGAAGTATAACTATCGGAAGTTCATCTTTACCGCAAACCTTTACGATATCAAATACAGGGACAGCAGATCTTGATATAAGTGCAATGAGTATTATCGGAGGAGATAGCAGTCAGTTTATACTTCAGTTAGGCACATGCACAAGCCTTACACCAACAATCTCTCAAGGTGGAAGCTGCACTGTTACAGTAACCTTTTCTCCGAC
>JACAFF010000033.1 GCA_013388455.1 Nitrospirota bacterium | reverse complement strand
AGACTGAAACAGGGAAAGTGGAAAAATCCGGTTCCTATACTAAGGGCAAAGGCATATGACCTTTTGCAACTTTTTAATATCAAATTCTACAAGGAGACACAAAATTCTTGATAAGTCTCGAAATGGATCTTAATCCCTTTTCAAAACAATACTTGTCAAGTAAAGGCTTGAGCTTCTCTTTACCTAAGCGTAGATACTTTTGTCTCATCTCCTTGATAAAGAAAATAATCTCTTGTGATATATTTGAACGTCTTACCCTGTGAGGTCGTGTAGAGTGAGGAATTAAGGCTGTAAGGCTGCCTCCATTGTCCTTAAGTCTCTTCCTCCACCTGCTAATGACCTTCCTGTCAGCTCCAAATGCCTCCTTGGTTGCTTTCTCCCCATATTCCTCATAAAACTTAATTATCTTCATCCTCTGCTGGGCTACCTCACTCCCTGAAAATCTCCTAAGACTCCAGAGCATATCCTGAAACCTCCTGCTATAAAATCCTCGTATCTTACTAAATAACGGATATGCTTGTGCATAATGATCCATTATCCCTTAATGTCGCATATGTGTCTTAACTTTTCCATGGATTTAATAAGAAAAAACAATTCTTTAACTAACTATGATAGACATATTTTTGGTATACTTTTTCTATGAAGAACCATGAGATTGCGGAGATTTTCAATAATATCGCTGATTTGCTCGAAATTAAAGGTGAGAACCCCTTCAGAATAAGAGCATATAGACGTGCAGCAATGAATATAGAAGCTTTTTCCAAGGATGTTGCAGAAACATCTAAGATTGAACTCCTGAAAATACCTGGTATAGGTGAAGATCTGGCTGGCAAGATAAATGAATATATCAGAACAGGAAGACTTCAGTTTTATGAAGATTTAAAAAGAGAAGTGCCAGAAGGACTGAGCATACTGCTATCTGTCCCGGGCCTTGGACCTAAAACAGCAAAGTTGCTTTTTGAGAGGCTTAAGATAAAAGATTTGAATGACCTTGAGCGTCATGCACTTAATCATAAATTGAGCAGGTTGCCGGGGATTAAGGAAAAGACAGAAGAGAATATCCTGAAAGGCATTGAGATGCTGAAAAGAGGAATGGAAAGGCAGCCTCTGGGAAAAGTCCTCCCTATAGCAAATGATATTTATGAATATTTAAAAAATAAAGCCCCTGTAAATAGAATCAGTATAGCTGGAAGTATCAGACGATGGAAAGATACTATCAAAGATATAGATATCCTTGCTACATCAGGAGATTCTAAGACAGTTATGAATGTTTTTATACACATGCCTCATGTAAAAGATATAATTATGCACGGTCCAACAAAATCAAGCATCATAATTCACGAAGGGCTTCAGGTTGATCTTCGCGTCGTAGAAGAAGATAGTTTTGGTGCAGCACTCGCTTATTTCACAGGCAGTAAAACTCATAATATAAGGTTGAGAGAGATGGCCTCTAAATTTGGTATGAAGATAAATGAATATGGAATTTACAGGGAAAAAGATGACAAAAAATTAGGGGGGAAGGAGGAAGAAGATATATACAATTTGCTGGGATTACCTTACATCCCACCTGAGTTACGTGAAGACACTGGCGAGATAGAAGCTGCTCTTGAACATAGATTGCCAAAGCTTATTGAATTACACGACATTCAGGGTGATCTCCATGTTCATACAAAAAGGAGTGATGGTAGCCATGATTTTGATGAGTTAATTGAAGAAGCAAAAAAGCGAGGATACAAATACATTGCAATAACAGACCATTCGAAAGGTCTCGGGATAGCAAGAGGTCTTACTGTAGAAAGACTGATGGAAGAGAAGAAAGAGATAGAGGCTTTGAATAAAAAATTGAGAGGTTTCAAGTTAATCTCTGGAACCGAAGTAGATGTGAAGAGTAATGGAGAACTTGATTTCGCGGATGAAGTTCTCAAAGAGATGGAGATTGTTGTCGCTTCTATTCACTCAGGTTTCAGACAGAGTAAAAGTCAGATTACGAAAAGGCTAATATCGGCTATGAAAAATCCTTATGTTTCAATTATAGCTCATCCAACGGGAAGATTGATTGGAGAACGCGAACCATATGATGTTGATATCGAAGAGATTTTCAAGGCAGCTAAAGAAACAAAGACAGTCCTTGAGATAAATGCTTATCCACTCAGACTTGATTTAAACGATGTATACGCTAAAAAGGCTAAAGAGATGGGTATCCCTTTAGTAATTTGTACAGACACTCATATAACCAGTCAGTTTGATTACATGTCATATGGAGTATCAATTGCAAGAAGGGGTTGGCTTGAAAAAAAGGATGTTTTAAATACATTAAGCTATGAAATGGTTTTAAGGAGAATGAAAAAAGGAGTTTTGAAATAATATAAATTTATTCCTATGGACTTCAAAGTCAGAACATAAATTTACCAAAATATGTAAGAATATCCTGAATTATCTGGTAAAATAAATTGTGGATATTATAACTTCCCATATTAATGCTGACTTTGATTCCCTTGCCTCAATGGTTGCCGCAAAGAAGCTATATCCTTCTGCACAGATTGTCTTTCCAGGTTCTCAGGAGAAGAAACTGAGAGATTTTCTGGAGGCGTTTAATTTTTTAGAAATCAAACGCATTAAAGATATTGACCTTAATGATATTACGCGATTAATAATTGTTGATACTAAAATCCCAAACAGAATTGGTCCTTTTGCAAAAATTCTTTCCAATAAACAAATTAAGATACATATATATGATCACCACCCTTTTAGTAAAGGAGATATCAGAGGCGAAGTTGAGAAAATAGAGAATGTGGGAGCAACTGCAACAATTTTTACCGAGATTCTCAAAACCAAAAGGATTCCCCTAACACCAATAGAAGCAACAATTCTTGCTCTGGGTATATATGAAGAAACAGGGTGTCTTCTTTTCCCTTCTACAACAGAAAGAGACTTGCTTGCTGTTGCGTATTTGCTCAAGCGAGGAGCTAACCTTAATATCGCATCGAGTTTTTTAAAAATGGAATTAAGTATGGAAGAGCTTGATATCCTTAACGAACTGTTACAATCGTCAAAAGAGATGGTTCTGAGAGGAATACGTATAAAGATAGCAAAGGCAACATGTGAACATTACCTTGGAGATGCAGCACATCTGGCACACAGGATGATGGACATGGAAGATATTGATGCAGTTTTTGTGCTACTAAATATGGAAGGTAAAATTTTGATTGTTGCAAGGAGCAAAGTGCCGGAGCTTGATGTCTCAAAAATTACAACAGAATTTGGAGGTGGTGGACACCCTACAGCGGCATCTGCAACTATAAAAGAGGACTCTCTTGAAGTGATTGAAGAGAGATTGATTGATATTATCAATACTCACATAAAGCCAGGAAAAGTTGCCAGTGATATCATGACTCGTCCAGTGATAACTATCCAATCGGATGTTTCTATAAAAGATGCTGCTTCTATGATGACGAGATACGGGGTCAATGTGTTGCCAGTATTAAAAGGAGAAAAATATTTTGGGCTAATATCAAGGGAGGTTGTTGAAAAAGCATTATTCCATGGTTTTTGGAGAAGCAAAATCATGGATTTTGCAACAACCGATGAAATAACTGTAGAGCCAATAACCCCTATTCGCGAGATAGAAACAATAATGATAGAACAAAATCAAAGGTTCATGCCAGTTGTGGAAAATGGAAAGATAATTGGAGCTATCACAAGAACTGATCTGTTACGTACACTTTATGAAGAGTTTCTAAGGAGAAGAAAAATTGAGGAGACGGTAACAAGAGAAAGACAAACAATTGGAAGAAATCTTGCCTCTTGGCTGAAAGAAAAATTTCCGCAGGAAATTTATAAAATCCTTAAGATTGCAGGAAATATTGCAGAAGAACTCGGGTTTAACGCATATCTTGTAGGAGGTTCTGTAAGAGACCTCGTAAGGGGTGAAGAAAATCTCGACATTGATATTGTTATCGAGGGTGATGGTATTGCTTTTGCACGTTTATTTGGAGAGAGATTAAATGCAAAGGTAAGATCTCATCAAAAGTTTGCTACTGCACAAATTTTTACTGATGGTTTAAAGCTTGATATAGCCACAGCCCGAACCGAGTACTATGAATCGCCTGCTGCATTGCCTAAGGTTGAAACATCATCTATAAAAAAAGATCTCTACAGAAGAGATTTTACTATAAATACACTCGCTATAAAATTGAATCCACGAGATTTTGGTCTTCTTATAGATTTTTTTGGTGGACAACGTGATTTAAGGGAAAAGACAATAAGAGTGCTACATAACCTTAGCTTTGTCGAAGATCCAACAAGGGCATTCAGGGCAGTGCGATTTTCTGAGAGGTTCGGTTTTAAAATCAGCAAGCATACAGAAAATCTAATAAAGTCAACGATAGAGATGAATTTATTTGATAAACTGTCAGGCCCGAGACTTTATGAAGAACTCCTTCTTTCATTTTATGAGACTGATCCTGTGAGGACACTAAAGAGGCTTTCTGATATTGGACTTCTGAAGGTTATTCACAAAAATTTGACATTCAATGAGAATCTTGAAGAGAACTTGAAATCAATGCAGGAGACAATCTCGTGGTTTGATCTTCTTTTCCTTGAGGAAAAGACGGATAAAGGTGTTTTATTCCTCATGGTTTTATTGGCAGGATTAAAAGAAGAAGACATTAAGACAGTACTTGATAGATTGTCTCCTCCACCGAAAGTCAAGGAAATGATTGTAAATGGGTTAACATATGCAAGAGAAATTCTGAAAAGACCTTCTGTCGATGATCCGGTCGAAATATATAAAATTCTGAGCAATACAAAGCTTGAAGTTATTTTATTTGTGATGGCTTTAAGTAAAGATAGGAAGAAAAAGAAGATGATATCTTATTTTTTGACAGAGTTGCGAAATGTAAAGACAATATTAAAAGGGGACGATCTAAAGAATATGGGAATAAAACCAGGGCCGATATATTCAAAAATTCTAAAGGAACTTCTTGAAGAAAAGTTGCGTGGTCATCTAAAGACAAGGGAGGAAGAAGAACAATTTGTCAGGACTCAGAGACAAATCTATCCTCAAGTTTTTTCATAAGTTTATCCATGGTTGTATATTCAAGATCTTCAAGTCCCAATCTATGAGGTTCAAAAGAACCATGATATCTCATGTAATTAGAAATCTCGTTTGCTTTTCTCCTTGCTTCATCAAATGCCACATCATCAAATAGGTCTCTAGGCCCTATTAATTTTCCATTACTGATCTGGAATCCTGCTGCAATAACCCTTGGTGGGCCATCAAATCTGGATGGATTTGCTTCATAAAATGGTACAGGCATCAGAGGCCCACAATGAGATCCCCGCATCCATCCTTCGACCAGATGCGGAAATGCAAAAGGTTCAAGAACTTCCCCAATTGCAGGCAATCCGGACTGGCATCTAACAATAAGAACAGGATCATCTTTGCCAACATACTTCCCTGCAATGAGACTGAGTTTCTGGGTTGATGCTACTGCTGCAAGCATCCCGTCATTTCTATAAACAGCCCTTATTACAAATCTTCTCATTGCCCCGATAAACATTAAAAGATTATATATCTCTGCAGGACAAGTAAATGTAATCTTTTTATGTTTGTATACATCTAATATATCAAAAGAGAAACCTTCATGCATTGAAGGGTCAATGACCAATCCTGCTGTATTAAATGGATCTGCGAATATTTTATATAAAGGTAGATTCCATGCCCCTGGGGATGTTTTATCAGCCATGAAGATTATGACCGGTTCACTTTTTCTTTCCTCGAATTCCATTTCAGCGACGCCAGGCCCCATTCCCTTAACCGTCCCTGTAAATGCGTCGGCCAGAAGATCTTGTCCTGCTCCGTAAAGTTTTAATCTTTTTGCAACTTCAGTGCAAGAGACAAATGTATTCCATGCCATTTTGTGAATATCCTGTGAATCTACCCCGCGCTTATGTGTCATGATAAGTTCGAGGTCGTCACCACAACGTGTTACATGAAAATCAATTATTAAGTCTTTTTCTAAAGCATATGACAATTTTTCTTTTGCAGTTTCTATAATTTCGCTGTGAATACTTGAATGCCCAACGTATCCACCGACATCAGCCTTAATTACTGTCAAGGTTATTTTTTCTGACATGATAACTCCCAACTAAAAAATTTTTATAGTAAATCGAAGTTTAAAATTAAAAGGGCACATATTTGTGCCCCTTTAATTTTAAAATATAAAATTTATTTAACTGCGTCTTTAAGCGCTTTACCAGATGTGAACTTTGGTATCTTTGCGGCAGGAATTGTAATAACTTCGCCAGTCCTCGGGTTGCGCCCTTTTCTGGTTTTTCTTTTAACAACTGAAAACGTTCCAAACCCAACAAGTGTAACTTTTTGCCCTTTCTTTAGTGCTGTTCTGATTGAGTTTAACATTGAATCCAGCGCCCTGGACGCATCCGC
The DNA here is from genome assembly GCA_013388455.1 of Nitrospirota bacterium. Taxonomy (NCBI): domain Bacteria; kingdom Pseudomonadati; phylum Nitrospirota; species Nitrospirota bacterium. The sequence continues at coordinate 20,144 of JACAFF010000033.1, read as the reverse complement.
CTTACTTAATCCTGTTCCCGATGCAACCTTGTCAATAAGCTCTACTTTTGTCATCTATATTTCCCCCCTTTCATTATGAAAGTATTATTAGTTAATATAAATAAAGCTGTCATAACAGTATCAAGTAAGAAAACATTTTGTCAAGCCAAAAATGAATATTTATTATGTAGAAAAACTCATGCCAGTTGAATTGTTAATTCTTTATTTTTAAATAAAAATTATATTTATATTTTTGAAGAAAATGTTTTCACTCGTTTATAAATAAGATTTAATTAATTTAAATTTCAGTATAACTAAAAATTTCGATTTTATTTTTTTACTCATATCTTTAAAATCAAGTAATGCAGTTGCCAATACTTTCCTCAAACTAATTCCATTTAAATCAAATCGTGATCGACATATACAGATATAATTCGAGAGATTTATACCCTTTCTAATTTAGACAGATAAATCAATATGTAGTAGTTATATCGCGGAAAACATACATAATATAGAGATAATATTTTTTTCTTGACATTCGTTAAGCCTCGCAATATTATTGAGTGGTAGAAAGTGGTAGAAAGTGGGAGGAAAAATGCCAGCTTTCTCTGGGAAGTATTATTACACTGTTGATCTAAAAGGTAGAGTTATTATACCTGCTCCTTTTCGTGAAATTATTACGAGTAATTATAGCACAAAACTATATATAACAAACGCACTATTTGACAGATGTTTATACATATATCCTCTTGAAGAATGGAATAAACTGCATGAGCAGATACGAACTAAACCAAAATCCGATGAGGCTATTAGATATTTTTTAAGAAGAATTATTGCATCTGCTGTTGAGATTGAGATGGATAAACCTGGAAGAATTCTTATCCCTGCTGCTCTTAGAGAGGATGCAAACATTAACTCAAGTGTTGTTTTAGTCGGACAGATAGAGCGAATCGAATTGTGGGACAGAAATGAGTGGGATTCCTTATTTGATCCGAATAAGATCGATAGAAAAAGCATTGAGGAAAAACTTGCAGGATATGGACTCTAAAGAGTAGTTATTGAAAATTGGATAATGATATTTCTCATCTGCCGGTTATGCGAAGAGAAGTTATTGAAATGCTAGGCCCCAGGCAGGATGGGATATATATTGATGCAACTATCGGGCTTGGAGGACATGCAGAAGATTTTTTGAAGTTAATCGGCTCAGATGGCATGTTGATCGGCATAGATAGGGATGAAGAAGCTTTAAAGATAGTCAAAGAGAGATTCGTGGATAAGAAACTTATAATAAAAAGGGGGAGCTTTTCAGAGATGGAAGCCTTACTTGTTACTGAGGGAATATCAGAAGTAGATGGTATTCTGTTTGATCTTGGGGTTTCCATGCTACAAATCAAAGATAAAGAGAGAGGGTTTAGTTTTTTTTCTAATCAACGTCTGGATATGAGAATGGATAGAAGACAAAAGCTCTCAGCATGGGATGTTGTTAATAAATATCCTGAGAAAGAGCTTGAGAAAATATTACGGGAATTTGGCGAAGAAAAGAAGGCAAGAATGATAGCAAGAGAGATAGTAAAACAGAGAAAGAATCATACAATCGATACATGTGCTGAACTTGCAGAGATTTTAGAAGGTATTGCTCGTAGAAATAAAGGATTACATCCTGCAACAAAGACATTTCAAGCTTTAAGAATAGAGGTTAACAGAGAACTTGAGCAACTTAAAAAAGGACTTAATTCAGCATTAAGACTGCTTAAGAAAGGTGGAAGGATATGTGTCATCTCCTATCATTCTCTTGAAGACAGGATAGTGAAACATTTCATATCTGATAATGCAAAAAAGGGGGTGCTGAAGATTATTACCAAAAAACCCAGAACTCCTTGCGATGAAGAAATAAGGATTAATCCATCTTCAAGAAGTGCAAAAATGAGAGTAGCGGAGAAAAATTGATGTTTTCTTGTTTAAGAAAAAGTATTTTTTCAGTTCTCTTTAAGCCATTAATAATTTTTTTATTTATTGCTGGGGTATTCAGTCTTGTATATCTCAGAACAAATGTCCTGAAATTAGAATATAACATTGCTGAACTCGAGAAGAAAAAAGCAGAGTGTCTCAAAGAAAGGAAAATGCTTGTTGCAGAAAAGACAAGTTTACTTTCTTTTGTAAAACTAAAAACAGCTTTGAACAAAACAGAGGGCTTTGTGATACCCGATAGAATAAAAGTAATACATATAGACAATGCAGAAAGAATGTTACCTCATAAGACATCTATAGAGAGAAAGATGGATTGACACTAAAGAATAGAACGAGGTGGGGGGTTGCAGAAAAAGAGGGCGATAATTCTGAATACAGCTATAATCTTTAGTTATTTTCTTGTGCTTTTACGTCTGGCAGATCTTATGATAATAAATCATGGGAGACTTTCAGAAAAAGCACATCAGCAACATATTAAAGTTGAAGATATTCAGGTTAGAAGAGGAATTATCTATGATAGAAGAGGGAGAGAACTTGCACTCAATTTGGAATTGGAATCTCTATATTGTGACCCTAAAATTCTTGATCTAAATTTAGAGAATGCTAAAAAACTTGCTTCCTTAGTATCACAAGAACCAAAGGTTATTCTTGCAAAGATTCCAAGTGAAGGAAGATTTACATGGATTAAAAGAAAGCTCGAACCAGATATAGCAGAAAAAATAAGGATGCTTCGTATTCAAGGATTAGATTTCATCCCTGAAGCAAAGAGAGTTTATCCAAGAGAGGAGCTCGCAGCTCATGTTCTTGGTTTTGTTGGAATTGATAATCAAGCCCTCGAAGGAATTGAATTGCAGTATGATGATTATCTCCAGACGAGCGGAGGCACGGTATCTTTCGAGAGGGATGCAAGCGGCAAAATACTCTCTTCAGGAGTAGAAATAGAGGCAAAAGGGAATAATATTGTACTTACTATCGACGAAGTCCTTCAGGGTATTGTAGAAAAAGAACTTGACAACGCAATGGCGAAATGGCATCCCGCCTCTGCATCTGTCATCATAATGGACCCATACACTGGTGAAATAATGGCTCTGGCAAACAGGCCGACTTATAACCCTAATAGAGGTGGACATGCTGATGAATCAGCCAGAAGGAATAGAGCAATTACTGACTTATATGAACCGGGCTCAACATTTAAGATTATTATTGGAGTTGCATCACTTGAGGAAAAGATTATCACGCCTGAATCTTTGTTCGATGTCAGTAGTGGTGGGATAGAGGTTGGAGGTAAAACCATACGGGATGTGCACAAACATGGAATTCTTAGTTTCAGTGAGGTTATTAAAAAATCTTCAAATGTCGGTTCAGTCATGATAGGTATGAGACTCGGTAAGGAAAATATATATAAATATGCAAAATTGATGGGGATAGGGTTGAAGACAGGAATTGACCTGCCAGGAGAAGTTTCAGGATGGATTTCTCCACCTGAAAGATGGTCAGGCACATCTTTGGGTGCGATATCAATCGGGCAGGAGGTAGCTGTAACTCCTTTGCAGATGTTGAGAGCATACTGTTCAATTGCAAATGGTGGATTTCTTGTCAAACCACATATAGTATCAAGAATAATTTCTCCAGAGGGTGATATTATTTTTTCTTCTCAGAATAAAGAAAATGAAAGAGTGAAAATTATTTCTAAAAAGACTGCAGATACTTTCAGGGAAATATTAATGGGTGTTGTTGAAGAGGGTGGGACAGGGCGAAGTGCTTCTGTAGATGGTAATCGGGTAGCTGGAAAGACAGGCACGGCGCAGATGATCAATCCTGAAACAAGGAGATACTCGAAGGAAAAATATGTCAGTTCATTTGTCGGTTTTGTCCCGGCATATAATCCGAGACTCGCGATGATTGTTGTTATTTATGAGCCGAAAGGACAGATTTACGGCGGTGTTGTAGCAGCACCTGTTTTCAGGGATATTGCCAGTCAGGCATTGTCTTACCTTGGTATACCAAGAGAAGATATGTATGAACAGCAGATATCTCTTGTAGTATCAAGATGATGCTTAGAGAAATTCTAAAAGATTGTGAATTTATTGGAGATTTAAGAAGCGAGGATGTAAAGAAGGAGATAGTAAAAGTGACGTATGATTCAAGAACCGTGCAAAATGATTCTCTCTTTGTTGCAGTAAAAGGCGAAAAATATGATGGGCACGATTTTATTCAGGATGCGATACAGAAAGGGGCATCTGCTGTAGTCTGCGAATATAAATATAAAGGATGTTCATTATCAAAACAAGATGAGACATCCTATATTTCGTTTATTAAGGTAAAAAACAGCAGGAAGACACTTGCATGCATATCAAATAATTTTTTCGATAGGCCGTCAGAAAAATTAATAGTTACAGGGATAACCGGAACAAATGGGAAGACAACAACAACATACATTCTGAAATCAATACTTGACATATGTGGAAAAGAAACAGGCCTAATCGGAACTATCCAGTATATGATAAAAGATGCTGTCTTCCCTGCACTTCACACAACACCTGAATCCCTTGAATTTCAGAAGCTTTTGCAGGATATGCTTGTTGCAGGATGTACTCATGTAATATCTGAAGTGTCTTCTCATGCACTTGCACAATACAGGGTTGACAGGACATCGTTCAAAACAGCAGTTTTCACTAATCTTACAAGAGATCATCTTGATTTCCATAAAACAATGGAAGACTACTTCCTTGCAAAAAAGAGATTATTTTTTGAACTCCTTTCAAGAGATGGAACAGCTATCTTAAATATTGACGATTCATACGGCAGAAGATTGAATTGTGAGCTTCGGTCATTCTCAAAAGAAATAAATTCTAAAATTAAAATACTGACATGTGGGATAGAAAATAGTGCAGATATTATGGCGACTGATATCAGAAATTCATTCCATGGATTGAAGTTCAAGATATTATTTAGTGAGCGAAAATACGATGTTTTGTCTTCTCTTATTGGGTTACCAAACGTTTATAACATTCTCTGTGCTATCGGGGCAGCGATCTCACTTGGAGTTCCATTCGAGTATATTATTAAGGGTATAGAAAAGACTAAGACAGTTAGGGGTAGATTTGAAAATATTGATGTGGGTCAGGATTTTCTTTGCATTGTTGACTATGCCCATACAGAAGATGCGCTGCAAAGGCTTATTTTAACTGCAAGGGAAAGTATTTCGTCCACACATGACCCAAATGTCTCTTCAGGTCTCACTCATGTTCCACGAATTATAACAGTCTTTGGTTGCGGTGGAGACAGAGATCGTGGTAAAAGACCGAAGATGGGTGAAATAGCAACACATCTTAGTGATATAGTAATCATTACCTCAGACAATCCAAGGTCTGAAGATCCTCTAAAAATAATACGACAGATCGAAAGTGGAGCGGTAAATAAAAATTATCTTATAGTGCCTGACAGAAAAGATGCTATTAAAAAATCAATAGATATGGCTTGTGCAGGTGATATTGTTCTCATTGCTGGCAAAGGGCATGAGGATTATCAAGAAATTAAAGGTGTCAGGTATAAATTTTCAGACAGACAGGTTGCTAAAAGTGCTATTGAAAAGAAATTAAAACAGAAAGAATGAGATTTGCAAGATCAGATATTGTTAACACTATGGGACTATTAAAGCTAAATGATATCATAAATGCAACAGGCGGAGACCTTATCTCCCTTAATGCAGATTCCTTTTTGGGTATCTCAATAGATTCAAGGACTATATCTGAAGGTGAACTGTTTATTGCACTGAAAGGAAGCAGACATGACGGGCATAATTTTCTTAATGAAGCTTTGAGACGAGGAACTGGAGCTATCGTAGAATTTCCACCAGAAAGATTTTATAAAGATAAGACTGTAATTTATGTCAAGGATAGTCTCAGGGCATTACAGGATATTGCACATTATCTACGAATGAAAAGAAATGTGCCGGTTATTGCTATAACTGGCTCAAATGGAAAAACAACTACTAAAGAACTTATCGCATCGATTGTAAGTACACGCTATAAGGTTTTAAAGAACACCGGAAATTTAAATAATCAGATAGGCTTACCTTTAACTCTTACAAGAATAAGTGAAGATGATCAGATGATTGTTCTTGAGATGGGTGCAAGTGCTCCCGGGGAAATAAATCAGCTTTGTAAAATAGCAGTTCCAAATTATGGTGTTTTGACAAATATTGGCAAAGCTCATCTCGAAGGTTTTAAAGATCTTGAAACAGTGAGAAAGACAAAACTTGAACTTCTTAATACTGTAAATGTAGCTGCAGTCAATGCGGATGATGCTTTTATGATGGCAGGGGTCAGAATGTCGGGGTATAATGGCCGCTTAATCAGGTATGGTATAAAAAATATTGCTGAGATCTATGCTTCTAATATAGTACAACATGAAAAAGGCTTAAATTTTCTGATTTGTATCTATGGAGAGATATTAGATGTTAATTCACAATTGTCAGGTATATTCAATGTTTACAATATTCTTGCAGCTACCGCAATTAGCTATGTAATGGATATCCCCCTTCTCCAGATAAAGGAAGCAATCTGTGGTTTCAAGGGTGTCCCCATGCGACTTGAGTTTAAAGAAATCAATGGAGTTGAGATTATCTATGATGTTTATAATGCTAACCCTGCATCAATGGAAGAAGCGTTGAAAGAACTTGTGAGAATCAAAAAAGACAGAACGATTGCAGTACTTGGTGACATGTTGGAATTGGGTTCTTATGCAGAGGAAGAACATAGAAGTCTTGGAAGGCTATTGTCAAAGTTAAAGATTGATATTCTTATCGGAGTGGGCTCATATATGGCCCTTGCTGCATCAGAGTTTAATGGAAATTTCTATTCGTTACAGACAGCAGAAGAAGCAGGAAGGATTTTAAAGAAGATATGTAGGAAAGGTGATGCTGTTTTGATAAAAGGTTCAAGAGGAGTGAAAATGGAAAAAGTCCTGGAGGATTATGCTCTATAATCTGTTATATAATTTGCACGATTGGTTTTCGCCATTTAATGTATTTCGATATATTACATTCCGAACAGCCCTTGCTGTAATAACTGCAATGTTTTTCTCGTTCGTATTAGGCCCATGGATGATTAAAAAGCTAAGAAGATTGAGTTTAACTCAGCATATCAGGGATGATGGGCCAAAAGCTCATATGGAAAAAGCAGGGACACCAACAATGGGTGGAGTTCTTATTATCTTAAGCATAATTATATCTCTTTTTATGTGGGGAGACCTGAAAAATATCTATATATGGACTATGATTATTGCGCTACTCGGATTCGGGACGATCGGTTTTTTTGATGATTATCTGAAAATTATCAGAAAAAGTCATAAAGGTCTCAGGGCATATCAGAAGTTTGGTCTCCAGATTATACTTGCACTGCTCCTTGGTTTATTTCTTTATATGAATCCAAAGGACCCATATAATGATGTCCTGAGCATCCCTTTCTTTAAGAAGTGGTTTTTTGATTTAGGCTGGATTTATATACCCTTTTCTGTGTTGGTGATCGTTGGGTCATCAAATGCGGTTAATCTTACCGATGGGATAGATGGACTTGCAATAGGTCTTGTTGCTGTTGCAATACTTGCGAATGCTGTTCTTGTTTATATATCAGGACATAAAGGATTAGCACAATATCTTCAGGTTTTATATATGCCCGGAACCGGAGAATTGACTGTATTTTGTGGAGCGATGTTTGGTGCTGCTCTGGGGTTTCTCTGGTACAATTCTTACCCTGCTGAAGTTTTCATGGGAGATGTCGGCTCAATCGGTCTCGGTGGAGCACTTGGGACGCTTGCAGTTATAACAAAACACGAGATAGTTCTTGCAGTTGTTGGTGGAATCTTTGTTATAGAAACACTCTCTGTCATAATGCAGGTCATGTCCTTCAAACTTACAGGTAGAAGGATATTCAAGATGGCACCTATCCACCACCATTTCGAATTGAAAGGATGGCCTGAACCAAAAGTAATAGTGAGGTTCTGGATTATTGGTATAATGCTTGCTTTATTGAGTCTGGCAACTTTAAAAGTGAGGTGAACATGAAAGGCAGGTTCAGAGTTAAAAGTTTAAAGTTAAAAGCTGATAAAAGGAGATATATATTCTTTTTCTTCCTGTTTTTAATTTTCACTTTTCACTCTTTGCTTTCAACTTCCACTGCTGATACAGTTCGTTCCCGCTCTGTAGTGGTAATTGATACATCAAAAGGGGATATTTTATATGCTAAAAATCCGCATCTAAAATGCCCTCCTGCAAGCACAACAAAATTAATGACAGCGATAGTTACTTTAGAGAATAAAGACTTGAGTGATATGGTAACAATAAGCAGAAATGCATCACAAACACCACCTCATAAAGCAGGGCTTAAAGAGGGAGATAGAATATCTGTTGAAAACCTTCTCTATGCATTACTTATCAACTCTGCAAATGATGCGGCTGTTGCACTGGCAGAGGCTGTTGCCGGTTCAGAGGCAAATTTTGTAAAGCTTATGAATAAAAAGGCTGTATCAATTGGAGCAAAGAATACGAAGTTTATAAATGCAAGCGGTCTCCCAGGATCGGGACAATATACGACAGCCTATGATCTGGCAAAAATAATGCGTTATTCATTGAGAAATCCCAAAATGAAGGAGATTATTGGTACCCGTGTGGCACGTGTGGAAACAGAAGAGGGGGATTCAATATTTCTGAGAAATACAAATAAGCTTTTATGGACTGAAGATTCTCTTGTTGGAGGAAAGACAGGATACACAAGAAGGGCAATGCATTGTTTTGTCTGTGCTGCAGAGCGTAATAATGATACCGTAATTGTATCAATTCTCGGAAATCCGAGCAGAAATAGTCTATGGAAGGAGACAGAGCAACTTATTGCAAAGGGATTTAAAATAAAAGAGAATAAAGAACCATCCATTATATATCTGACAAAGACAAGTTATGATAATGCCCATATAAAGAAGACATCGCACGAAAAGATTGCCAACCTAAAAAAGAAGAATTCAAAAAATAAGACAAATAAAAAATTAATAGCAAAGAAAAAGACAAAAGACAAAAAGTATATAGCAAAGAAAAAAGTAAAAACAAAAAAATTTGCTAAGAAAAAAAGCATAGACAAAAAGAAAAATTACAGGATTGCCAGGAAAAAAGGGAATGATAGGACTGAAGGATAAAAATGTTACCGTAGTTGGTCTTGCAAGGAGCGGAGTAGGTGCAGCGAATTTACTCTGTGAACTTGGTGCCCATGTGACTGTTACTGATATAAAGCCTGAGCAAGAACTTAAGAATTTTGTCAAAAAACTTTCTCCATCAGTCAGACTTGCCTTTGGCTCACATCCAGAACATCTATTCATAAATGCTGACATAATCGTTATCAGTCCAGGAGTATCGCTTGAAATTTCGCCAATACAAATGGCAAAAGCAAAAGGTGTACCTGTGATAGGGGAACTCGAACTTGCTTATCAGATAATCCAGTCAATGGTCCATAATCGTCAGTCATCAGAAAAAATCATTGTAAAATCAGCTAATATTCAACATGTAACTTGCAACGCATTCCCATATTTTCTTGCTGTTACAGGCACAAACGGAAAGTCAACAACAACAGCACTGCTCGATTTTATGATAAAAAAGAGTGGTTTTTCTACTATACTCGGCGGAAACATAGGGAATGCATTGACTGAAGAAATATACAGGTTATTAGTCAAGAAGCGTGAAGGAATAAAAAGAGATGATGCCACTGATTCCTGGCAAAATCCTGTTAATTATATTGTTGCTGAGGTATCAAGCTTTCAGCTCGAATCTATAAAGGAATTCAAACCGAAGATAGCATCAATACTCAATATTACCCCTGACCATCTCGATCGCTATCATTCTTTAAAAGAGTATATTGACGCGAAAGTCAGGATATTCGAAAACCAGAGCATTGATGATTTCCTCGTGATTAACAGAGATGATTCAGAAATTTTTAAAATAGCACTTGAAAAATTAGAAGGTAGAACAGAAAAAGTAAAAACTTATTATTTTAGTCGTAAAGATGAAGTTGAGGGTCTTTATTATAAGAATGGGAATATCTATTGTAATTTTTCGGATAACCCTTTCCCGCTTATTGAAGTTGATGAAATCAAGATAAAAGGAGTTCATAACCTGGAGAATGCCATGGCTGCTTCAGCCATGGCTCTCCTTGCAGGATGTTCTATCGAGGCAGTAAGAGATTCTCTTAGAGAATTTCCTGGCCTTGAGCATAGACTTGAATTTGTTAGAGAAATAAGGGGTGTCAGATATTTCAATGATTCAAAAGGCACGAATGTTGGAGCAGTTATGAAATCTCTCGAAAGTTTTCCAAATTCAGTAATTCTGATTGCAGGTGGTAGAGACAAAGCAGGAGATTTTTCTTTATTGAGGGATTTGGTGAAAGCAAAGGTAAAAGCCCTGGTTTTAATTGGTGAGGCAAGTGAAAAGCTCAAGAAATCGCTTGGCGACCTTACGACTACCCTAATTGCTGAAGATTTAAGAGAAGCTTTAGTAATGTCCCGTAGTATCTCATCCAGCGGCGATGTTGTCCTTCTTTCACCAGCGTGTGCAAGTTTTGATATGTTCAGAGATTTTGAGGATAGGGGAAGACAGTTTAAGAAAATAGTGAGGGAGATAGAGGAGTGAATAATTCGAATAAAATTTTGATATTCACTGTATTTCTTTTGATCGTGGTTGGTTCTTTAATGATATACAGCATTACTTCGGTCGTTCCTTCCGTCTTAGCAAAGAAGGGCATAACTGAGTTTTATTATTTCAAAAGGCATCTTTTTACAGTTGTTATCGGCTTTATTTGCATGCTTATCGTTTATCTGCTCAAACCATCTTTTATTAAAAAAATGGCTATCCCTCTTCTTGTATTTTCTTTTGTCCTTTTAATACTTGTTTTTCTCCCAAATATTGGGGTATCAGCTGGAGGAGCAAGGCGGTGGATAAAACTCTGGCCATCAACGTTTCAACCATCTGAGCTTGTGAAACTTTCCATGGTGATATTCTTAGCAAAGTACATGTCTATGCCAGGATACAGGACGGACAGTTTTCTCTCTTTTGCAAAACCTATATGCATTATGGTGATATTTCAGGTTGCAATTTTGATACAACCAGACTTTGGAGCAGCAATGAGCCTTGCCATTTTAACAATTACTATGCTTTTCATTTCAGGTATAAAACTGACTTATATTGCATCACTTGCTGTTGTTGCTATTCCAGCAATCATTGTACTTGTTATGGAACCATATCGTCTTAAAAGGGTTATGGCATTTTTGAATCCCTGGGAAGACCCCCTAAGAAGTGGATTCCAACTTGTGCAGTCTTTTATTGCTCTTGGTAGTGGAGGCTTAACAGGTGTTGGACTTGGAAGTTCAAAGCAGAAATTGTCATATTTACCTGAGTCACATACAGATTTTATTTTTTCAATAGTTGGTGAAGAGTTCGGGTTTATAGGTGTTGTAGTATTGATTTCGTTATTTCTGATTCTCTTTATTAAGGGAATATCAATAGCAAACAAAGCAAAAGATGAGTTCATCTATTATCTGGCAACAGGATTGACTTTAATGATTTCACTTCAGGCCTTGATAAATTTTGCAGTTGCAACTGGGATGGTTCCAACAAAGGGATTGCCACTGCCTTTTATTAGTTATGGCGGTTCATCTTTGCTTGTGAATATGACAGCAGTTGGAATATTGCTGAATATATCGAGAGAAGAACAAAACAGAAAGGTTCAAGATATAGACCAGCAGTTTATTGTTAGAAGAAAGGCACGGAGGACTTTTTATGCAATTAAAAAATAGATTGTCATATTGTGAACCTGATGTTTTATGAAAGTAATCATAGCAGGAGGAGGGACTGGTGGACATCTTTTCCCGGGACTGGCGTTGGCTGAAGAATTCAAGAGGAGGGATCCTTCAACAGAAGTGATATTTGTCGGCACAGAACACGGATTAGAGGCAAGAGTGATTCCAAGAGAAGGTTATACATTGAAGTTTTTAAGGGCAGAGGGATTAGTGGGAGTATCTATCATAAAGAAAGTAAAGGCAATAATAAAAATATTTTTTTCGATAATTGATTCATACAGAATTATAAAAACAGTAAGGCCTGATATCATAATAGGTGTTGGTGGATATGCTTCAGGTGTTATTCTTTTCGTCGCATCCATCAAATCAATACCGACCATGATAATAGAACAGAATGCAATCCCGGGGATGACTAACAAGATTCTCGGAAAGTTTGTAAATACAGTCTGTATTTCATATCAGGAGAGTATATCTTTTTTCCCCGGTGTCAGAACATTTCTAACAGGAAATCCTGTTAGGCTTCAGGTATTCAAAGGTAATATTGAGGCTGCATACAAACTTTTTTCTCTTGAAAGAGAACTCTTTACGATTTTTATATTTGGTGGAAGTGCAGGGGCAAGGAGTATTAATAGGGCGATGGTTGATGCACTTAATTATCTATATGATCTAAAAGACAAGATTCAGTTTCTTCATCAGACGGGTCAAAGGGATTATGAAAATATCAGGGATGCATATAGAAAGGTTGGTTTTAAAGGTACTATTGCACCTTTTATTTATCAAATGGGTGAGGCTTATGCAGTTGCAGATATTGTTATATCAAGGGCAGGAGCTACAACCCTTGCAGAACTGACTGCTCTCGGTAAGCCTGCAATATTAATACCCTATCCATATGCTGCCGGAAATCATCAGGAGATAAATGCAAAGAAACTTGTTGATATGGGTGCTGCAAAGATGATTCTGGATCGTGAAATGAAAGGTGAAATACTCGCAAAGATGATACGTAATTTATATGAAAATGAAAAACTAAGAGTGGAAATGCAGAACAATAGTAAATCTGTCGGGAGACCAGAAGCGAGTGAAAAGATTGTTGATATAGCAATGAGTCTGATCAAACAGTCGTCAATAAACAGTCGACATAAGAGGCAGAAGGATGTTTTCTAAACGTTTCAGGGTTATCCATTTTGTTGGAATAGGCGGAATCGGGATGTCCGGAATAGCGGAATTGCTGTCTAACCTCGGATATGAAGTTACCGGTTCTGATATTAGAGAGTCAGAAACTACCACGCGTTTGAAATCACAAAATATAAAGGTCTATATAGGACATAAAGCAGAGAATATAGATGATGCACACGTATTAGTTGTGTCATCAGCAGTTCATGAAGATAATCCGGAAGTAATGGAGGCGAGGAAAAGATCAATACCTGTAATCCCACGTGCAGAGATGCTCGCTGAACTTGCAAGATTAAAATACGGAATTCTTATTGCAGGAGCACATGGAAAGACTACAACAACTTCTCTGATTTCAACGATTCTTGCACATGGAGGTTTTGACCCTACAGTTGTTATAGGAGGTAGACTTAAAGCAACAGGAAGCAATGCGAGGCTGGGGCTTGGAGAATTTATAGTAGCTGAAGCTGATGAGAGCGATGGCTCATTTCTTAAGCTCTCTCCAACAATTTCAGTTGTGACTAATATAGATAGAGAGCATATGGATTTCTTTAAAACAATTGATAAGTTAAAAGAAGCATTCCTCTCTTTTATCAATAAAGTTCCATTTTATGGTGTATCAATAGTCTGTGCTGACAACGAGCATGTGCGTGAACTACTCCCATTTGTGCAAAGGAGATGTATTACATATGGATTTAATAACGAAGCACAACTTCGGGCAATAAATATTAAAAAGGGATTTATGTCAATAAGCTTTGAAGTAATTTATAAAGGAGAAGTTCTCGGGAAATTTGTTCTTCCTGCACCCGGGGAACATAATGTTCTCAACAGCCTTGCAGCAATATGTGTTGCTCTGGTTCTCGATATTGACAGTTCAATAATCATGGATGCACTCAGAAATTTTGAGGGTATTCAGAGAAGACTTGAATTTAAGGGTGAGGGGCGAGGCATAAAAGTGTATGATGATTACGGCCACCATCCTGCTGAAATACGTGCAACACTAAGGGCTGTTAAAGAAGGATTGCAGACTATACAAAAATCAGGCCGATTATTTGTAGTGTTTCAGCCTCACAGATATACGAGGACAAAAGATCTACTGGATGAATTTGCAGGAGCGTTTCATTATGCAGATTCACTTGTGCTTCTTGATATTTATCCTGCCGGTGAAAAGCCAATTGCAGACATTGATTCATCTAAATTGGAAGAAAAGATAAAAGAAACTGGATTTTCAAGAGTCATTTATATAAATGACAGGCATAAAGTTTCAGAGTATGTTGTCTCAGAAATGAGGCCGGGTGATATTTGTCTGACTCTCGGAGCAGGCGATGTATGGAAAACTGGGGAAGATATAATCGAAAAATTAAGGACTAAAAAATAAATATGAAGAATATTTACTTGAAAGTTTTTAAGCAAAAGGATTTTTTCAAAGGTGAGCTAAAGTTTAATGAAATGATGAGTAGACATACATCTTTGAAGATTGGAGGCCCGGCTGATATATATGCAGTTCCTCAGGATTTGACATCTCTAAGAGAACTGCTGGTTGAACTTAAGAGAGCTCAGTTACCTTTTTACCCACTTGGCGGAGGAACTAATTTATTAATCAAAGACGGCGGGATTCAAGGAGCCATTGTATCCTTGCGATTTTTTCGAAGAATAGGAACTTTAAGAGAAGATGGAATTTATATATATCTGAATATAGAAGCCGGGGTTCCACTTCAGAGGCTTGTAAGTACGTCGGCTGAAAGAGGACTCACAGGTGTCGAGGGGCTTGTAGGTATACCAGGAACAGCAGGTGGTGCAATTTGTGGAAATTCAGGAGCATTTGGTTATGAGATGAAAGATGTTGTAATTTCAGCAGATATTATGAATGATGAAGGGAAAATAACAACTTATAAAGCTGAAGATCTACAATTTAGATACAGGAGTTCAGGTGTTCTGCCCACTTCACTTATTATTTCTGCGGAGATAAAACTCAAAAAGGCAGAGGTAAATAGTGTTTCAGCAAAAATCGAAGAATTTTTAAAAATAAAGCGTGAAAAGCAACCGATATGGGAAGTATCAGCAGGATGTGTATTCAAAAATCCACCTGGATTATCTGCTGGAAAGCTTATTGATGATGCAGGATGTAAAGGTATGAGAGTTGGAGATGTTGAAGTAAGCAATGTTCATGCAAATTTTTTTATCAATAAAGGACGTGCAAAAGCATCTGATTTTATAAAATTGATGCAAAAGGTTTCGGATGCAGTTAGAAAAAAGACAAAAATTATACTCGAACCGGAAATAAAAATTATCGGGAGAGATGTTAAAGGATAAAAGGATAGGTGTATTAATGGGAGGAACATCCGCTGAAAGAGAGGTGTCTTTGCGGAGCGGGAGTGCTGTATATAATGCGCTTAAGCGGTTGAATTATGATGTAATTTCTATAGATGTTGGTAAGGATATTTGTGCTGTATTGGAAAGAGAGCGCGTAGAGATTGTATTCCTTGTTCTGCATGGTGGTTTTGGTGAGAACGGATCAATACAGGGTTTACTCGACGTGCTCGGTATACCTTACACCGGTTCGGGTGTGCTCGCATCAGCACTGGCTATGGATAAAGAAGCTTCGAAAAAGATTTTCCTTTATCACAATATACCAGTACCTGATTTTATTGTTATTGATAAGATGCAAGGGTTTCGAAAAATTAACTTTCCTTTGCCATGGGTTGTTAAGCCTGCAACAGAAGGTTCGAGTATTGGTGTAAGTATAGTAAAAGATGATACGAATCTGAAAGATGCATTAAAGAAAGCATTTCTACATAGCTCAAGGGTTATTGTCGAAAAGTTTATAGAAGGCAAAGAGGTGCATATAGGGATATTAAATAATGAAGTGCTTGGCGGTGTTGAGGTAAGACCTTCTCTTGAATTTTATAATTATGAAGCAAAATATACAGCGGGACTCACAGAGTATATACTTCCTCCTGAAATAAACAATATTACATATCAAAAAGCAGAAGAAATTGCCCTTAATGCGCATAGAGCAATTGGTTGTAAAGGTGCTACAAGGGTTGATCTGAGAATTGATACTGAAGGTAATCCTTATGTTCTTGAAGTTAATACAATACCAGGAATGACCGAGACAAGTCTTTTGCCAAAGATTGCAAAATTAGCAGGCTATGATTTTTCAGGATTAATCGAGGAAATACTTAAAGGTATAGATGTATGAAAATCAATAGATTGGAGAAAATGAATAAAGGAAAAAGATTAGGCTGGATGATAAGGAATATTGCTGTTTTTATATTTATTTTTTCCATCGCAATCTTCATTTACAGTTACGTATCATTGAGTCCGCAAAGTCTACTTTTCCCTGTAAGAAATATTGTTTTTATAGGGAATAAACATCTGACAGACGATGAACTCGAGACGCTTGCAGGTGTTCAGATGAATGAGGGGATGCTTATTATTTCAAACAAATCATTAAGCGAGCGATTACTCAAGTCTCCATGGATAAAGAGCGTCATGATTCGTAAGGGATTTCCTGATACTCTGATAATTATGGTTGAAGAATCAGTGCCTGTTGCACTTCTTGATATGAACGGACATCTTTTTCTAATGGATGAAAACGGAAAATTCCTTGAGGAGTTAAGAGGTGATTCAATACCTTTTCTTCCGATTGTTACAGGCGATCCTTTTACTCAGAAAGACGGATTTATAGAAGCGATGAAGCTCGTGAAATTGATGCATAAAACTGGATTTGTATCTGAACGAGACAATATCGTGATTAATACACAGAAGCCGCATGAACTTACTGCTAACATTGATGGAACTATTGTAAAGATTGGCGCGGGAGACTATGAAGAAAAACTTGAAAGGTTTTTACAACTGGAGAATGATATAAAAAATCTAAGGATACCTGTCGATTATATTGATTTAAGGTTTAATAACAAGGCAATCTTAAAACCTTTAGATTATAAGGTAGCACAATGAAACAGGAAAACATTGTAGTAGGGCTTGATGTAGGGACAACAAAGATATGTGCAGTTGTAGCTGAAAAAAATTCAAACAGAGTAATGATTCAAAGCATTAGTTCTGTTCCTTCAACAGGCCTCAGAAAAGGTGTTGTGATAAATAAAGAGTTAACAGCAGATTCTATAAAGAAGGCAGTGAAGTCCGCAGAATCATTGACAGGAATTGAAATTCGTGCAGTACATATTGGGATATCAGGGGGGCATATAAAAGGGTTTGATAGTTATGGTGCTGTTTCCGTCAGAGATAAAAAGGTGATGGCGATTGATGTTGAGAGGGCAATAGACTCTGCGAAAGAAGTTTATATGCCATTGAACAGAGAAGTTTTGCAGGTTATTCCTATGGGATATAGTGTTGATGGGAGAAATGGCATTGTGAATCCCATTGGAATGATAGGAAACAGGCTTGAAGTAAAAGTTTACATCATAACTGGGGCTATTAGATCAGTTCAGAATCTTCTTCAAAGTTGTCAGGATGCAGGAGTTGATGTTATTGATATCGTCTTTGAACCACTTGCAGCTGCGGAGGCAATACTTACTGATGAAGAGAAAAAGAAAGGGGTTGCTGTTATAGATATCGGAGGTGGCACAACCGATATAGTGCTATATAAAAATGGCTGGATCAGGCATTCCGCTGTCTTTGATATTGGTGGTAATCATTTTACAAATGATATAGCAGTTTGTCTGAATTTATCTATACAGGAAGCCGAGCGTATCAAGAAGACTTTCGGTATGGTTGCAAAAGTGACAGATGGTTCTGAGGAGATAGAGATTTTTCAGGAAAGTCAACAAAGGAAAATAATGTGCAAGGACTTATCTGAAATTATAATGTCAAGGGCTGAAGAGTTACTCAATTTGATAAAGGCTGAACTTATATTATGTTCAGGTTATGAGATAGCATCTCAAGGAGTTGTTCTTACTGGTGGTGGCTCTTTACTCGAAGGTCTGATTGAACTAGCAGAATCAAAACTATGCATGCCTGTAAGGATAGGGGTTGCAAGAGGTTTAAGGGGATGTAGTGATATCATCTCCAATCCTATGTATTCTACTGGTGCAGGTCTGGTTCTTCACGGAGTAAGCACAGAAATAAAAGAGTATTATCCTGATGTAAGTACAGGAATATTAAATAAAATGAAAAGTTGGGCACAAGAAATTTTTAGATAAAGGAGGTTTAACATGTTTGAGATTGAAGAAATAAAAGGGCAAAAGGCAAAGATTAAGGTGGTTGGAGTCGGTGGTGCTGGAGGTAATGCTATAAACAATATGATCGCATCAAATCTCCAAGGAGTTGAATTCATTGCTATTAATACTGATATGCAGGCTCTGGATACAAATCTTGCTCCAATTAAAGTGCAGATCGGGGCTAATCTAACAAGAGGACTCGGTGCAGGCTCGGATCCAAAGATTGGGAGAGAAGCTGCCCTCGAAGATAATTCTGCTATTGCGGAGCACCTTGAGGGTTCTGATATGGTATTTATTACTGCTGGTATGGGTGGAGGAACAGGCACAGGTGCTGGCCCGGTGATCGCAAACATTGCAAAAGAACTTGGGGCTATAACAGTTGCAGTTATTACCAAGCCATTCTTTTATGAAGGGAAAATACGCTATGCGAACGCAGAAGAAGGTATAAAGGAACTGAGGCAGAATGTAGATACATTAATTGTTATCCCAAATGACAAAATAAGTATGGTCGTAGAAAAGGGAACACCTCTCCTGAAATCTTTTGCTGTTGCCAATGATGTACTCAGACAGGCTGTCCAAGGTATATCAGATATCATTCTAATCCCTGGTCTGATCAATGTAGATTTTGCTGATGTTAAAACTATTATTGAAGATAAAGGTCGTGGAGTTATGGGTTCTGGTTACGGTAAAGGAGAAAATGGAGCGACTGAAGCAGCTAAAAAAGCCATTAATAATCCCCTTCTTGAAGAATCCTCTATTGAAGGTGCGAAAGGCATCCTTGTCAATATAACTGGTGGTCTTGAACTTTCCCTGCATGATATTCAGGAAGCAGTTTCATTTATCTATGATTCTGCACATGAAGAAGTGCACCTAATATTCGGTGCGGTAATCAATCCTGATATAACAGATGAAGTCCAAGTGACAGTTATAGCAACAGGCTTTGAAGACCAGAAAGAAAAAATAGAGTTGCCTCATGTAAAGAAGTGGACTCCGTTGAAACAGCCTTTAATTTACAAGGGTTCAGAGAGGGTATTGTCAAAAAGCCTCAGAACTGATTACAACGTTAACATGATACCGAATGAGATTATGTCATATGAAAATAATATAGATATTCCAGCTTTTCTAAGAAAAGCTCCCCAGACACCCCAGAAGGAGCTTTAACTTCCCTCCCACGAGGGGCTTCCTCCCCCGGAAGCCCCTCCCCCCCCATAATACAGCTTGCTTTTTGTGATGAGGTGTAATATCTTTTTTATATGAAAAATCAGATAAGGTATCTTCAAGAATTATTTTACAACATCCTGAACGATTATGGAAAAGTCTATATCATTGTAAAATATTCAGAGAATACGGTTATAGGGAAAAGAGGTTTTACTGACGAAGAAAAAAACCAGGGGCTTATACTTGTATTCAATCAGAGAAATCATAAGAACCTCCGGTGGGAAAATGATGGAAGTATTGTTACCACATTGGGTTTTGGAATGAATAATCGACAAGAAAACTGTTTTCTTCATTTTGATGATATTATTTCTGTCTTTTCTCCAGATGCGAAAGTGAAGTTCGAAAGATGGGATTTTTTGGCCCTCGATAACAACACAAAGGAAATTCAGTCAGACGGGGTCAGTAATAAAAAAAGACCATCCGATGAGAAGGTTATATCACTCGAAAATTTCAGGAAGGCAAAGCCTCATTGATACCAGTGTGTTGTTGTAATACTAAAAATTAAATTTCATTTTAAATCTGTAAGAGATGTCTTAAGTTTTTCTTTGAAATGCAATTAAAATAATGCAGATGTTGTGAGAAAATAACAATAATTTAATAAATTCATCGAGTTAAAGAAATTTTTGAGCAATATCTGCATTATTCGGGTTAACGGCTCATAGGAGTTGTAACCCCCCATGGCCCAAAGCTTGAGCCTTCCCATCTTGCCCTGTGGCAATCTGCACACATTGTTGAAACCTTATTTGTGTTTCTCAAGAAGAAGACCTGTTCACCAACAGATTTTCCACCTGT
>JACAFF010000032.1 GCA_013388455.1 Nitrospirota bacterium | reverse complement strand
GTGTAACTCTGGTTTATACACTGAGGAATTTTTAGAGGCTGATATATTTCTGAAAATCATCAGCCCCTTTGAATACACTCTGGCGTTGATTCCCACGGGTGATGACATGATAAAACGCTCCTTCATATTCTATCCTCGGCTTCCTTGCCATGCATCAAGATAGCATGTCATCTATCAATTTGCAATAAACAAGTCTGACCCTAAAGGTTTATTCAGGAATTAATGAGGCAACAAAAAGAGATTGTCGAAAAACTAAATATCATAGTGCCTAAAAAGGCGGGAATTTAGGAAATTCGGGGCTAATCGGCTGAATTACAAATATTTTTTTCATATTCTTTGACATATTTTCGACAGGCGGCTAGTGCTCGGGTTCAGCCGCTTTGCGGAGCGAAGCGGAGTCCAGTGGAGTGATTCGTTATGTGCTTCATTTGTATATATCTCGTCTATGTCCAACTTTAACAACTAAAATATACAATTCCTTGTCGGAAACTGAATAGACTATTCTGTAAACTCCTTGACGAATTCTGTACCTGCTTTCTCCCGTAAGTTTTTCATATCCTTTGGGTCGTGGGTTATTTGCCAATCCCTGTATCTTTTGAATTATACGGATGCGCTCTTTTCGTGGAATGCTCTCAATTTCTTTGACAGCCGATGGCTTTACAAAGATATTATATTTTGCCACGCCTCTTCAGATCCTTGAGCACTTGCTCAAATGAAAGGTTAGGCTCATGCGCCCTTTCTGTAAATGCAGCGATGTCTTCCGCATCTTCCGCAAAGATGATCCGGATTGCTTCATTGACAATATCAGAGACAGAACTATCAGTTTCAGCGGCTTTTAAACGAAGAGCCTTATGGATCTGCGGATCAAAATAAATTGTTGATTTTTTGACTATTTTTTTCATATTTTTAATATACCATCATGAAGGCAAGACGTCAAGACGCAGAATTATTGATTAGTGATTTTACACATAACATTCTCTTTTATCTTTATTCTGCATTTGGTAGAATTGTAAGGAAAACATTAAGCATTGTCAACGATTCGAATTGCCTCACCTCATTAAAAATCTAAATGAAGCAGATAAACATTACAAGTATTTAAAAGTAAATTTTAGGGATACTGAGATATGGGTTGGTTCGAGGGAAAGGAACTTAATCCTGCAGAGCTTAAAAGAAACATTACTAAGTTACAAAATAAACTTATTAGATTGGTTACATCAAAAAACAATGAAAAAAAGAAAGATAATTTCGTTTACAATTTTTATGAGGCAACCAGGAAAGGTTTCGTTTAGATTTTTATGTGAGGCAATATGGAGAAGACTTCGGCAACAGTCTCCTAATCGACATTACCTAAATGAATATTAATTTGACTTAAAATATACATATATGTATAATAAATCAATAAAGTAGATTCAGAAATAGCAAACTATGGGAATGTTTGACACAATATATTTTGATAAAAATTATGTATGTCCTTTGTGTGGCGGAAAAATCGAATCAGTCCAGGTTAAAGAATTCGAAAACATTCTTAAAAAGTATCGTATAAAGGATTGTGTTGCCCATGCTGAAGATATGAGGATTGTGAGAAATGTACTCTTTTGTAATAAGTGTTTAACATCTACAGGGAAAAAAATATATATTGTCATAGGAAGGGGAATCCTGCTCGGTATAACTGACACTCTTGATGAAGCAACGAAGCTTCTGAACGAAATGAATTTAGAGAGAATTATCCTCTGGTATCATGAACTTTATCAGAGGTATATGGACGAACAGAGGGAGAAGGCCTCTTATCGAAGGTTTCTGGATGAACTTCATGAATGGTACTCTAAGAGGTTTTATGAAATTCCAGAAGATCAGAAGAGTCGACGTTTTCTCTGTATATGGAACAGAAGGCATTTTGAAGGGGCCTTAAGTCCAGTGGAGGCGATAGAAAGGTTCATAACCTGTAAAAAATTGCTTGAGACATTGAACGAGGTCTGGCTGGAAGGGAAAGAAATCCTTGAAATTTACTATGAAGTGGAAATAACTGCTGGTGAAGAAAGTTGGTCTGTTGACATATATCAGGATGATATAAATGAAAGGTGTGGATTCAATTGGACATGGAAGGTCATAAGTAAGAAGAAGCTAAAAATAGATGGTGAAAAAGAAAATGAATTGCCTGACTGGTGTATAGTAGTTGATGAGCCATTTTCTGATGAAGTAGTTCATAAGGCAGTGCATAAATGGTTAAGTGTAAGGGGCTATGAATTTGATGTAAAAATGATAGCTGTTGAGCATGCAAAAGGCTCTGAACCGCTCAAGGAGCGGGCAGACTTATAGAGAAAGTCAAGAAAGCAAGTATCCAATAATTTATTAGGTTGCAACCTTTAAACAAAATTACTCAATCAATAAGTAGTAATAATTAATCAAATAATACAGACATTGCTCAAAAATTTTTTTAACTCGATACACCTCCCTTTATTTCTCACAACATCTGCATTATTCTAATTGTATTTTTGGGTTAATTACTGATTAATGCAATTGCTTATACGCATCTATAATCTCTGTAAATTATCACGTCTATCCCCGCACTTTAGAAGCATTAGCTGCATATTATTCATATATGAATATTTAATATGATATTAAATATTCATATATGATATTGATAAGTAATGATAATAAATGTAAATCTATCTACAATGTCAAATATCGGTAAACAGCTAAAGGATATCCGTAAAAAACTTGGAATTTCGCAGTTTGAACTATGCAGGCGTAGTAATGTTTCACAGGCAAGTATAGCCCGTATAGAAGCCGATCAGCAAAAAAACCTTAAAACAGAAACCTTAGAAAAATTATCGAGAGCACTCGGCGTTTCTCTTTCTCAGTTGATGGCAAAACCAGAAACGATTGCAGAAGAAACACACCAATATAGTGCTGTTAAAATGATTCCTGTTGTGAGTCTGGAAGAATTTATTACAAAAAAAATCCCATTTGATTTAAAGGAATCAGCCCTGTCGTTTGAGCCCGTTATAACTAAGTCTATGAACGCTTTCTTTGTAAGAGCATCTGGTTCGCTTGCCTCTCCACCAGGTATTAAAGAAGGAGATTTGATCCTTATTGAGCCTGATAAAAAAGTTAATGACAGTGACCTCTCAGTTTATATTTTTGAAAAAACCACTTTTGTTGGAAGAATGTTTTATGAGAAAAATATTAATATTCTTCAGCCCCTCACAGAATCGCTGAAACCTATTATTTTTAAAAAAAGAAAAAAAACAGGTTTAAATATATTCAGGATAAGTGAAATACGAAAAAAATTCTAACTAAAATATTAATTTTTACAAATGTTAAAAAAGCAGAGTTTTACTACTAATATTATTTCCTCTCTTCTCTCGCAAAGTGATTATGAATGGTCAGATGATTTTATCAAATCTTTTCTCGAAGAGCCGAATTGTCATTTATATGGATGGGGTCCGATACTAACATATCAACCTTATACAGAAATACTAAGACAGGGTAGTCCTTCCAATGCTGTTTATTATATTAAAACCGGGGTAGTTAAACTTTTATGGTCAGATAAAGAAGGTAATGAATTAATCGCAGGATTAAGACATCAAAATTGGTTTATTGGTGCTGCATCAGCATTATTGAATAAACCGTATTCTTTTACTGTTAAGACAATAACAGAATGTAAAATGAAATGTATCTCTACTGATAATTTTTTAAATCTTATAAACAATAATTATGAGTTTACTTTACATCTTTTAAAAATGCTTTCACATGAGATATACAACCATGGTAGGAAGATTGTTATATTTGGTTGTGTTGGTGCAAAAGATCGTTTAAGAAATTTATTGCGTAATTTTATAGAAAAAATTGAACATAACACTAATTTTCGTGATTTAAAAATCCATTTCCCTTTAACATATAGAGAAATTGCACAAATAATTGCTGTTACCCCCGAGCATTTATGCAGGTTATTAAGAGACTTTGAAAAACAAAAAGTAATAAAAAGGGAAAAGGATGGGATAATTTTTTTAGATATCAATTATTTTAAAAAATCAGATAATTATTAGTTTACTTTCCTCTATTAAGATTTTATCACCTAATTTTTCTGTCACCCTTAACTTCAGGAACTCATAAATATTTAATTCTATTAACCCAGATTATTAATAAACTATGGCTAACAAGACAGGACATAGTATTTGAGCGGATTTATTTTGCCGATATTCATACAGTGTGTATATTAATAATCAAGAGGCAAAATACCTCGGAGGTCGAAGACCGAGAATGAGCGAAAATACTATTTCCTGTCTATATATAATGAAATTTATGAATTAAGTGGGTTAGATGAGAAATTAAGGCATACGACTTTTAACAAACATCAATGAATTTAATATTGATAATTGTTAATTTAGGTATTAAAGATTATCAATTATTATATTTAGAAATATCAATGACAAATTTATTAAATAAATATAAATTTTTTTTAAATATAAAGTATATCTCTTGTGAAAAGAGTGAGAATGAATATGAAAGGAGGGGGCAAGGTTGTTAATTCATAATAAGAATGCGATAAAAAGAGATATTAAATTTACCGAAAAGATAAATGTCCAGATGGATGTAAAAGCGTCTGATATCTGTTGTTGGAATTGTTTTTGGTCTGTCATGACATATGAAGGTTTATGGTGTCAAAAAGATATGGAAGAAGTTAATTTGAAAGACCTCTGTAACTCATGGGAAGGCGATTTTCCAAGAAGTAACATATAAGATATTCAAAAAATGATTAATTAGAAGGATGTAAAGGATGTAATAGTAAGAGGTTTTTTTATTTAAGAAACGGTACAGAAGATTAAAATAATTGCTCAAATCAAAAAAATATAAATAATTTTTCTAATCAATAAACCCTCTATTATCTTGACAAATAAATAAAGTTAAACTACCTTAAAAAATAAAAATTTTAATAAAATCTGAAGATAATTATCCTAAATGAAAAGAATTCTGGAATTTGTACTGTGTCTGGTCTTTGAAGCATGGAATTTTGCTGATGTTAAAGCGCCTTTTTGACATCTGCCTTTCAGGTGCTGGGATTATCTGCTCATTTCCGCTCTGGATTATTTTTGCTCTTGCAATCATAATTGAGGACGGATTGCCAGTGTTTTATCTCCAGGAGAGAGTTGGTAAAGGTGGAAGAATTTTTAAAGCAATCAAGTTCCGTTCAATGATGAAAGATGCTGAAAAAGAAACAGGTCCTGTGCAGGCAGTAGAAAACGATCCTCGGGTAACAAAAATCGGAAAGATTCTGAGAGGAACTGCTATGGACGAACTTCCGCAGTTACTCAATATCCTTAAAGGTGATATGAGTTTTGTTGGTCCAAGGGCATTAAGGCCTAAAGAAAAAGAAGTTCGTGGCAATCCCGACGAAACAGAGATAGAGAAAATTGAGGGCTATCATGAACGTCTTTCTGTCAGGCCAGGTCTTACCGGAATGGCACAGGTTTATCTGCCTACTGATGCGCTTCGTAAAGAGAAATTTCAGTATGATCTTGAATATATCAAAAAGCAGTCCTTCTTTTTTGATTTGAAACTCATCCTTCTCTCTTTCTGGATCACCTTCAGAGGTAAATGGGAAAGCAGGGGTAGAAAAATTTAAAATGTCACCTATTATAAATTATGAACTATGAAGATTGCTATTTTAGGTTCAAGAGGTATTCCAGTAAATTATGGAGGCTTTGAAACACTTGCAGAGGAGATATCAATACGACTTGTTAAGAAAGGGCATGATGTAACTGTTTATTGCTGCAAACCATATACAGACAATAAAGATATTTATAATGGTGTGAAAAAAGTTATTATTCCTACGATAAGAACAAAAGTTCTCGAAAAAGCCATCTTTTCTTTTTTTTCAATCCTTCATGCATCATTGAGGAATTTTGATATTATCCTTATGTTGGGTGTGAGTGTTTCCTTTTTATGTTTCATACCTCGTATCTCAGGGAAAAAGGTGGTTATAAATATTGACGGTCTTGAGTGGCAGAGAAAAAAGTGGGGGAGGGTGATATCATCATATTTGAGATTTGCAGAGAGAATGGCAGGGATTGTGACAGACAGAGTAGTAACAGATGCAATATGGATTAAAAAATACTATAAAAAGCTATATGGAAGAGATTCTGTATATATACCGTATGGTGCTGAAACGACTCAATTTTCTGCTGGAGAGATTTTGAGAAAATTAAGACTTGAAAAAGACAGTTATATTCTCTATGTTAGCCGATTTGAACCGGAAAATAATCCTCTTTTAGTGAGGGAAGCTTTTGATGAAATTGAAGACCCGCCAAAAAAACTTGTTATGGTAGGTGATGCTCCTTTCGCAGATAAATATATAAAAAAAGTGAGAAATACAAAAAACCAAAATATAATATTTACAGGTTATCTTTTCGGTGATCAATATAAAGAACTGCTATCAAATGCGTATTTCTATATTCAGGCAACAGAGGTTGGAGGGACACATCCAGCGCTTATCGAGGCGATGGGTGCTGGCAATTGTGTGCTTGCTAATGATGTCACTGAGCACAGGGAAGTACTTGGTGAGGCAGGATTTTACTACAAAGGGAAGGAAGAGATGAAGGAAATGATACAATTCCTGATTGATAATGAAAAAATTGTGAAGGAGAGGGGCAACGTTGCAAGAAGGATAGTTGAAGAAAAATACTCATGGGAAAAAATTACTGATGAATATGAAAGGCTCTTCTTTGAGATGATTAAAGGATGAAGTGAGGTGTATGGAATTAAAGACTGAAGAAAAACTTATTCTGTTCTTGTTAGTGATGGAAAACTCTGCCCAATTAGTAAGTAAGATTAGAGAACTGTTAAAAGATAAAAGACACACTGTTGATTTCATCAGGGTTTTTGAACATGCTGCGGCTAATGAGGTTGCCCCAATTGTATATGAAAACTTGAGAACATTTGATAATGTGCCGATAGAAATTATTGCAAGGTTCAGGAATGCATATCTACATTCTCTCAGGAACAATATACTAAACTCCGAAGAGATGCTAAGGATTCTATCTTCACTTGCAAAGTGTGGAGTAAAGGCTATTCCACTGAAGGGCTCTTTTGCGTCTGATATTATTTTTGATAATCCGGGCATATATCCAGCAACAGATATTGACATACTTGTTAAACCAGAAGATATCAAAAAAGCTGAAGATATTCTGAATGAACAAGGGTATATGAAAAATGAGATAATCGGGTCTGAAGATCTATTATCAGGACACTATCACTTTCTATATATTAAAGACTCTTATTTTCTTGAGCTCCACTGGAACCTTGTGAAACGTTACTTCCGGGTGCCTCCAGAGTTCTGGTGGGATGAGACCGAACAGATTGAATACTCTGGTATTACAATCAGTGTGCTTTCACATGAGCGATATCTTATGTATGCGATATTTCGTCTATTTGACCACGGCTTTAGACCTCTGAAATTCTTTATTTTTATCTACGGATTACTCCGGAAATATAAAAACGAAATTGACTGGCAAAAGCTTTTCCTATATTCAAAGCAATATAAGATGGAGAGGATGCTTTTTTTTACACTGAGACTTCTTAATGATATATTCCATGAAGATATCCCTCAGTTCATATTACAAAGAAAACTAACTGGTTATGAACTCATTAAGAAACAGGTCATC
This sequence comes from Nitrospirota bacterium, assembly GCA_013388455.1. Lineage (NCBI taxonomy): Bacteria > Pseudomonadati > Nitrospirota > Nitrospirota bacterium. The sequence continues at coordinate 49,266 of JACAFF010000032.1, read as the reverse complement.
AGTGGTTTATTCGGTGAAGTAAAAAGGCCGCATCTCAGGATGTTATTTTATACTTCTCTGCTGGATTCTCCTGGTGATTTTTTTGTTAACATTATTAGAAGGATTTTCCCTAAATCTTCTGAAATTAGATTACGATATGGTATATCTGAAAAATCAAGAATGGTCTACATGTATTATTTATTGAATCCATTAATAATTTTTTTAAAAAGAAGAAACCCGGAGAAGTGGGAAAGTAGAGAAACAAAGGTTTAACTCAAGATTAAAAATGATAAATTTTTTATATTATTGGGTTCCGCCTTTTGCGTGGATGGCTTTCATTTTTCCTACAAATGATAGTCTGACTGCAGATAGCACATCCTTAATTATTATTCCTCTACTTAAATGGCTTATGCCTTCCGCTGATCAGACTACATTAGAAGCCATTCATGGATTACTTCGTAAGGTTTCACATTTTTTGGGATATGGATTTCTCGCATTTCTTTTGTTCAGGGCTTTTCGAAATAAAAGTAAGATGTTCAGTTTGCGATGGATAATTTATTCTGGTTTGATTTCAGCAGGATATGGAGTAATGGATGAATTTGTTCAGACCCTACTACCAACAAGGACTGGTTCGTTTTATGACTGGTTAATTGATATCACAGGCTCTTTTTTTGTATTGGGTTTTATTATTTTTAAGAATGCGAATTATAATAGATGAAAGTTTAATTTGAAAATACTCTTATATAATTAACACTTTTTTCTAATCCTTCGATCCTGAAAATTGGGTCACTCCCTATCATCTGTTTTATTGTCTCGGTACTTAGATGATTATAAAAGATAGGTTTAACAAAAGTGGGGTTATTTATATCGCCCAAAAGATTCTTTCTTAAAGCAGGATCTTTAAGAATCAAGTTTGTTATCGAAAGGGATTTATAAAGTCTTATGAATGTATTAACACTTATACTATCAGGTTGAATTCTTCTGAGAATATTCAGGAACCCAAGTGTATCATCTTCAGTTTCATAAGGAAAACCTGCGAGTAGGTCAATCGCTACTTTAAGACCAAGTGGTTTTGCAGTAAATACGAATTTCTCTATATCAGTCCAGTATTCTGTACACTTTTTCCAGGTATCTACTGTAAGTGTTATAAGATATACACCTGCTTCTTTCATCGATTTGAATAATTTTTTGCTGAATTCAGTCGGTTTCATATAAACTGCCCACCTGATATCCAGTTTTTCCTTTAATAATGCATTGCAAAAATCAATTGAGTATTCGAGACTTTCGTTAAATTCAGAATCACAAAGATGAAAATGATTGTATCCAGTTTCAGCAAGTGATTTTATTTCTGAGACGACAGCAGAGATATCTTTAAAAGATACCATCGAGTTAGCTTCGATACAATATACACACGAGGAACTACAACCTTTATGTGTTTCAAAACCTGCAATTCCTCCTGAATCATAATATTTCTGATAGTTGATAGCAGACAGTTTTCTGCATGTGTTAGAAGGATTAAAATTTCCATAATAAACTCTCTTTGTATTTTTTGTAATATTTAAATCTTTTAGGATGCTATTTAAAGTATTTTCACCTGCACCAATTAGAGCTATGTCAGCTTTAAGATAGTCAAGAATTCCTTCAGGGTTTGTTATTATTCCTGAACCCCCGATAATTATCTTTAAACAGTATGTTGATTTTATATATTCAATAATATCCTTTATATCATCAAGGAAAAATTCGTTGGTGTGATAAAGCACTGTATCTACATTCCTCACTGTTATGCCAACAATTTCAGGATTGAAGGTTTTTATTGCACAATCAATTTCACCATAGATATTTTCAGAAAAACACAGGTCAAGAATTTCAACATAGTGGCCATCTCTTTCAAGACAGGCTGCAACATACTCAAGACCTATAGGAGGCACAGGAGGAAATTTATACCTGTTTGGATTAATAAGAAGGACTTTCATTCAATATCTGTTTGTGAAAAAACAATTTCATCCCTGAATGATTTTATCAGATATATTGCCTTCTTAACATTTTCATCAAGTATATCGACCATACCAGCGTCAAGTCCTGCACCAGCAAGATAGAGGAGGAAGGATGCTTCCAGAGGTTTTCTCAATTTCCTGGGCATACCTGTTGAAATATTAGAAATCCATGCGATAGTCTTTAGTGGAGGGTCTACGAGATCTTTCAGTATTCTTATGCACTCATAGGAGTTAGCAAGATGTTTCTGTCCCATGCCTCTACCAATATGAACAATTGATGGATCTGCGAATATTTTTTCATTTGGGATATCAAATTTGTTTGCCATATCGAGAAGTTTTTCGATAATCTGAAGCTTTGCTTCAATAGATGTGGGTATAGTAACCTTTGATGCTCTTATGACAAGTGATGATCCTGTATCAGACACAATTGACAAAAGTTCTTCTTGGTCATCAGGTTCATTCTCTGAAATATAATTTATTAGAGGAGGTTTTTTACATTTTTTTAATGCTTTTTTGAGTGCTGCTGTATTGCGCGTATCAAGTGATACCTTATCAGTTATCTCAGACGCAATTTCTGCTATCCATAAAAGATTATCTTCATCACCTGTCCCATCTAAGGAACATTGAAAATTAATCATATCAGCCCCGGCATTTTTAAGTTTTTTTAACATTCCAGCGATTGATTTTCGGTCTTTTATCCTCAAAGATTCCATGTATGTCTTATTTCTTGTATTAAGATTATCTGCAATGGCGATCATGGCTACCTCCTTACTCTAAAAATGCATTATTTTCATTGCATTTTTCGGATTAACGGGCTTTTTATTAATTATATCATTTTAATTTATGAATCGTGCTTACTTCTTATAGTTTACTGTTTTATCCCAGTCTCTATCATCCTGCTTTTAATTTCTTTAATTTTATCTCGTATCTTTGCTGCACGTTCGAATTCGAGCAGATGTGCAGCTTCTTTCATTTCAGTTTCAAGTTTTTGAAGGGTTTCATCATCATAGCCATATTCAATCTCTGTTTCCGCTGCTACAGGAATTGTCCAGTAATCAGCCTCATATATGGAGCTCAGTATATCCTTGATATTTGATTTCACTGTCTCTGGAGTAATCATATTTTTCCTGTTATACTCTTCCTGAATTTTTCTCCTTCGTTCTGTTTCTTTTATAGCTCTCTGCATCGAAGCGGTGATCGTATCTGCATAAAGAATTACCTCACCGTTGATATTGCGGGCAGCTCTACCCGCTGTTTGGATCAGAGAACGTTCAGAACGTAGAAAACCCTCTTTGTCAGCATCAAGTATTGCAACGAGTGAAACTTCCGGTAAATCAAGTCCTTCTCTCAAAAGATTAACACCGATCAACACATCAAAATTGCCCAATCGTAAATCACGTAATATTTCTACTCTTTCGAGTGTATCTATATCTGAATGCAGATATTTTGCCCTAACGTCGAGGTTTATATAAAAATCTGCAAGATCTTCTGCCATCTTTTTTGTTAGTGTGGTGACGAGTACTCTTTCATTTCTAACAGCACGTTTTCTGATCTCTCCAAGTAAGTCATCAACCTGGCTAGAAACAGGCCTTACTGTCATTTTCGGGTCTATAAGACCTGTAGGCCTTATAATCTGTTCGACAATACGATGATTTGATTTTTCAATCTCATATGTTCCTGGAGTTGCAGATATATAAATAGCTTGATTAACTCTGTGTTCGAATTCGGTAAAAGTTAGTGGACGATTGTCAAGTGCAGAAGGTAGTCTGAAACCGTAATTAACAAGAGTTTGTTTTCTTGAACGATCACCCTCGTACATTCCTCCAAGCTGTGGGATTGTGGCATGGGATTCATCAATTATGATTAGAAAATCCTCAGGGAAATAATCGATTAAAGTATATGGAGGTTCACCATGGGCCCGACCACTTAAATGACGTGAATAATTTTCTATGCCGTGACAATAACCGAATTCTCTTAACATCTCTAAATCGAATCTCGTTCTTTGCTCTATACGATTAGCCTCCAGTGTCTTTCCTTCTTTTAAAAAATATTCAATCCTTTCCATCATCTCCTTCTCTATATTTTTTAATGCAGGAATAAGTCTTTCTCGTGGCGTTATCCAATGACTATTTGGAAATATTGCAATCTTTTCTAATCTTCGCATTTTCTCACCTGTAAGAGGGTCGAATTCAAAGATTGTATCAATATCGTCTCCAAAAAAATCTAAGCGGATGCATTTATCGAGTGAGAATGATGGATAAACCTCTACTATATCTCCTCTTACTCTGAAAGTTCCCCTTCTGAAATCAGTATCAGAACGATTATATTGCATATCAACAAGTCTTCTAAGTATTTCATCACGTTCTGTGTGCATTCCTTCTTCAATTATAAGATGCATCTCCATATAGTCCTGGGGCGAACCAATACCGTATATACAAGAGACAGAAGCGACCACTATTGTATCATTTCTTTCAAGAACAGCCCTTGTGGCAGAGTGTCTCATCCTGTCAATGTCGTCATTTATAAGAGCGTCTTTCTCAATATAGGTATCTGTTGTAGGGATGTAAGCTTCAGGCTGATAGTAGTCATAATAACTTACAAAAAATTCGACTGCGTTTTCCGGAAAGAGTTCTTTAAATTCGCCATAAAGCTGTGCAGCAAGAGTCTTATTATGTGCAATAACAAGTGTAGGTCTGTTGATATTTGCAATAACATTCGCTATTGTGAAAGTTTTGCCCGATCCTGTTACCCCCAGAAGCACCTGATGTTTTAAGCCCTTTTCAATGCCTGCTGTTAGTTGACGGATAGCTTTTGGCTGATCGCCTTTTGGAATGAAAGATGTTGTTAGATTAAAGGTATTCATATAAAGCACATTTTGAACATAAAGGTTTTTTTGATTTGCAGAATGTTTTGCCTACCTTCACAAACAGCGCATGATATTCATTAAAAAGCTTTAAGTCTCTTTTCAGGGAAGAATGGAAGAGCTTCTGATATTCGTCATATGATTTGTTATTATCCATTATATTATGTCTGGACAGAACTCTTTTAGTGTAAGTATCTATGACGAATACTGGTTTATCGAGCGCATAGAGAAGGATTGAATCTGCGGTTTCCGGTCCTATACCATTTATACTTAGAAATTTCTCCCTGAGATTATCTAAATCTTCTTTTTTCATTTTACTCATACTGCCAAGATAATTGTTCATTAAAAAATTTATAAATGATTTCAGTCTCTTCGCTTTTATATTGTAATACCCAGCAGGCTTTATAAGAATGGCAAGCCTATCAACAGGCATTTTATATATTGCTTTTGCAGAAAGTGATTTATTTTTTTTGAGATTGTTTATTGCCTTTTCAACATTGCCCCAATTTGTATTCTGGGTGAGAATTGCACCGACTGCTATTTCGAATGGTGTTTCACCTGGCCACCAGTGCTGGGGGCCAAAGGTATTATGAAGGGTCTTATAGATTTTTAGTAAGTCAAACATTTATTAATTATAGTAGATTATGGTTAGATTTAAAAATGTCTCTAATCGGCTTTTGAGATAAAAACCACTCAATTTAAGCTATAATATACCCCAGGTCCAGCATAAGATGACAGAAATTCGAATAGTTAAGTTATTAAAATTATAAGCATAATACCTCTATATCGCTGATTTGGGTAAAAAAATAGACTATTTCAGAGACAATTAAACAATGACAGGATCTCTGGAAAAAAATTGTGCAATAAGCAATATTATTTTTAAAACGGAGGAGAAATGCTAATTAAGGGAAAAGTGTGGAGATTTGGGAATGATATTGATACTGATGCGATCATACCCGCACGCTATCTGAACACTTCTGATCCTCAGGAACTGGCAAAGCATGTTATGGAAGATTCGGACAGGGATTTTCCTAATAAGGTTAAATCAGGTGATATTATTGTTGCTGGAAAAAATTTTGGATGTGGCTCGTCGAGGGAGCATGCTCCAATTGCGATAAAAGCAGCGGGGATTAATGCAGTGATTGCAAAAAGTTTTGCGAGAATATTTTACAGAAATGCGTTTAATATTGGACTCCCAATTTTTGAATCTGCAGAAGCCTCAGAAAAGATTAAAGAGGGTGACGAAATTGAGATTGATGCTGACAGAGGGCTGATCAAAAATCTGACATTAAATGAAGAATACAAAGTAAATCCTATACCACCGTTTATGCAAGAACTGATCGCAGCAGGAGGGCTGGTTGAATGGACACGAAGAAAGTTAAAAATGAATGGTTTAATATAGGAGATGAAAAAAATGAAGTCATATAACATAGCAGTTATCCCGGGTGATGGAACAGGGCCAGAAGTTATCAAAGAAGGAATTAAGGTAATCGAGACAGTTTCTTCGAAGGTTGGAATTAAATGTAACTTCACGTTTTATGATTTTGGTGGTAACCGTTATTTGCAAACAGGTGAAACATTACCGGACGGAGCTATCAGTGAACTTAAAAAGCATGATGCTATATATCTCGGAGCAATAGGACATCCTGATGTTAAACCAGGGATACTGGAAAAAGGAATATTATTGCGGCTAAGATTTGAACTCGATCAGTATATAAATTTAAGACCTGTAAAGTTATATCCAGGGGTAGATTGTCCGATAAAGAATAAAGGACCTGAAGATATAGATTTTGTAGTTGTAAGAGAAAACACCGAAGGTTTGTATGCAGGAGCTGGTGGAGTGTTTAAAAAAGGCACTCCTGATGAAGTTGCTATACAGGAGTCAATAAACACGAGAAAAGGCGTTGAACGTTGCATTCGGTTTGCATTTGAATATTGTAAAAAGAGAAACAGGCAGAATAAGCTTACATTATGTGGTAAAACCAATGTGCTGACTTTTGCCTTTGATCTTTGGGAACGAACCTTTCGTGAAGTGGCAAAGGAGTATCCTGAAATAACGACAGACTATGCGCATGTGGATGCTGTAACCATGTGGTTTGTTAAAAATCCTGAATGGTTTGATGTTATTGTTACTGATAATATGTTCGGAGATATAATCACTGATCTGGGAGCGATGATTCAGGGTGGCATGGGAATTGCCGCAGGTGGGAATATTAACCCTCAGGGTGTCTCGATGTTCGAGCCGATTGGTGGCTCAGCACCAAAATATACAGGAAAGAACGTTGTTAATCCACTGGCTGCAATATGCGCAGGTGGTATGATGCTTGAGCAAATCGGAGAGAAGAAAGCGGCAGATATTATTGAAAAGTCTGTAATGGAGGTGACAGCCAGATATCTTAAAAGTCTTGCAGCAGGAAAGATGGGATACAGTACAACAGAAGTTGGTGATTTAGTTGCAAAGATTGTAACAGAATCTGTGACTTGATTGACAAAATGGTCATTCATCTGATATAAAAAAAATCTATTCTTCTTCAAATTATATAACTCTATACTTAGAGTTAATTCATTTCAAAACTGCTCCTGGGTAGCTCAGCAGGCAGAGCGGGTGGCTGTTAACCACTTGGTCGGGGGTTCGAATCCCTTCCCAGGAGCCAAAAAATTACAAAAGTGCCTTATTATATCTACATATTAAGAAGTCTCAGTACAGGTAGTCATTATACATGTCATACAAATAATAAAAACAAATCAAGGCAAAGAAGAGCAGGAAAGTATATTGAATAGATATGAAGAAGAAAAAACTCATTCCTAAACCTTTAAGGATAGTGTCTGAATGGCTGAGAACCATGAAAGGCCATCAATGTGCACTTCCTGATTTTATAATTGCAGGGACTCAAAAAGGCGGAACAGCATCTCTTTACTCATATATTATTCAACATCCACAGGTAATTCCATCTCTAAAAAGAGAAATACATTATTTTGATATGTATTATAAGAAAGGTATCTCATGGTATAGAGGTCATTTTCCTTCTATTACTGAATTAAGAAATAAATTTTTCATAACTGGTGAATCCACACCATATTATATGTTCCATCCTCATGCTATGAAGAGATTGCACAGTCTACTGCCTGATATAAAACTCATAATACTTTTGCGAGACCCTGTCAAAAGGGCCATTTCACACTATTTTCATGAAGTTAGAAGAAATAGAGAACCACTATCGATGGAGGATGCATTTAGGAATGAAGAGGAAAGGATTGGTACAGAATACGAGAAGATACTGAGTGATGAATATTATCATAGCCAGGTTTATCAGCATTATTCATATAAAAAACGTGGAATATATATTGATCAAATAACGGCCTGTTTCGAAAAATTTCCTTCTGAACAGATTCTGGTGTTGAAAAGTGAAGACTTTTTTTTAGATCCAAAAAATATATTGAAAAATGTATTTATTCATCTGAATATTGAGCCGGATTTTATCCCTCCTGATTTAAGCCCCAAAAATGTTGGGAATTATACTGAGGAGGTGCCTGATCATATAATTGACTATCTGAAAGGCTATTTTGCACCATATAATAAGAGACTGTATGCTTATCTAAAACGTGATTTCCGCTGGTGAAATAAAATCACCAGCCTCCACCACCTCCACCACCCCCACCACCTCCTGATGAACCGCCACCGCCGCTACCTCCACCAGAACGTGAACCTGGAGGGGTTGATGATGACGATATCGCATCTGACAGGGAATTTCCAAAAGAAGTTAATCTGTCTGCTGACAGACCTGAGATATTACCGTAATACCATGAAGGAGAATATACTCTTTTAGTTGTTACCTCTGAAGAAGACGAGAGAACGTCGGCGAACTTTTCTGCCCATTCCTGTTCTATATTGAGGGCAAGTGCATAGGGCAGATATTTTTCGAATAAAGCCGGAGTCTTCTCAGGCGGGTTAAGTATGTTGAGTCTGTCCTTTTCTGTAGCCAAGAGAAATCTTTTAAAACCTTCAATCGCATCAAGTATCTTTCGGCCAGCAAGTGTAGGAGCCTTGAGAAGTTGGCTAAAAAGATAATTTATCCCTATGGCAATTACAAGTAATAAAATCATAGATAAAGATGTTGAAAACCATAAAATGCCAAGACCAAAAATTTCTCCTGCAACGAAAGGTATGGTAAAAAACGTTATTGAAACAGCTCCGCCTTTTCTCAGAATATTACTGCCCCTGTTTTTAAATCCGTATTTCCAACTCTTCAGTGTTTCACTCAATAAAGCAGCCACTGCAAAGCTCCACATAGTTAGCCAGAAAATAATGAAGAGAAAAACTGGAAGCCTATCTTTCGACTGTGACTCTGAGATTCCATTCACGATAAGCAATGCAAGAGTCAATAAGAGTCCAATAACAAAATATCTAACATTTGTAATGAAATATATCTTCTCAAATTTTATTCTGAGATAATTTCTGAGTGCATTTATTGCAGATCTTATTTTCTGGTGATTGCTTTTTTTGAATTCGAGATTTTTTTGAGAGCCGAGCAGGTTTTTCATTAGAAGATCTTCTTCAGGGGTTAAGGATTGATCAGCTTTGTCATTCTTTTGAATGGTATATTCTCCATTATTGTCAAAGATTTTTAGATGACCTTTTACTGCCATATTGATAATTGCTGATGCAAAGGTTCTGTCATCATAACCCATATTCGTTATATACCTCATGACAGCCGGAGACATATTTCCCGGAGGGGTGTAGTGTGTAACAATAATACCCTGTTCAGGATCCCTGCCAACTTTTATCCATACTGCAATATAATAAAGGATGATTAATAAAAGTCCTGAAATTGCTAAAAGTATTCGTTTGTTATCAGAGAAAAAATAGATTATTTTTGTGTAAACGTCAGGTTCTTTAACAATACCTTTAGGCCACGCAACTACAATGGTAAGACCTTCATACTCATTCAGTGGCTTTGATGTAGTAAAAGTAATAAGTCCTGAAGGATCAATGGAATATGTGAAATTTTTAGCAATTGAACCAGATGGGCCTGTATAACCTTCAGTAAATAAAATATTTTTTGAAGCCTCTAAAGGTAGAAAAACAGTTGCAGAGGCTTTATCTATAGGGAACTCCCATCCATTTCCTGTTACGTTCCAGTAAAGTTCGTCGTGATCTTTAAAGAAACCAAGTTGACGATTTGTTTTGTAGCTAAATGTATAAATATATTCACCGGGAGGAATAAGAACATCCTTGTGGCCTATATATACTCGTTTTCCGTTTGATATATTTTTAATATGATATGGCTCTGGAAAACCATTTTTAAGCACTTCAATAATTTCAAATCCCACAACATATCTGTTTCCGAATCTATCTTTATAGACAACAGGGAAATCGCGGTAAATACCATGAAGTATTTTGTTTCCTTCACTTCTGACAGTAATTGTTTCTCTTACAGTCATGGACGAGTCTAAATGAACAGTGATGTCACTGTGAAAACTAAGAATACGTTCGGATGCATATGAAGAAGCAGATGATATTGCAAACAGAACAAAGAAAACGCCGAGAAGGCAGATTTTATGGAAAAATACTCTTTTCAGGTTTGCCCCTTACCACCAGTAATATAAGCCTGGATATCTAAGTCTCCAGTATGGTCCATTCCACCAGTAAGGATAATACCATCTGTATGGAAATGGTTCATAATAGACAGGGTATAAATAATAATCCCTTGTTTCTGGCCAAAGATAAATTTCTTTTATTATAAACAGTGGATATAGATAATCCATTTCATCTATTTTCCCCTGTCTTAGTTCCATAAATTCTCCGGCAATGGTTATTTCTCTATTACGACTGAAAATCAAAGGATCTAATAAACCGTTTTCCTTTGGAAATAATGCAAAAAATCTATTGTGTAATTTGCTAACTCCCTTCAGATATCCACGTGCATCAACAGGGATGTAAATCGCCTCTATTAAAGAGCCTTCAGGCATAGCTTTTGTGTCTACGATAATACCCCCAAGAACAAATAGTTTTTCCTTAAATTGAGCTGGATCTTTGTTTATATCAGAAAATGAGATGTCCCTGATTGCTGTATTCATGATATCGTGTCTTAGAACAGGTTCACAGGAAAAGAGAGATATGAATAGAAAAAAAGTTATGAACCGTAAGCTATATATTTTCATAATTTAGTTTCTATAACTTTCGTCAAGATTGTCAAGTATTGTTTTGAAATCATATCCGGTTTTAGTAAATATAAAGAAGGTGCCTGAATTAAGAGACAAAAAACTGATATAATTAATTATTTATGAAATTTCTCACTATATCTTTATTTTTTTTCAGTTTGTTTTCTGCATCTTTTGGAGAAGCCGCAGAGAAAATACCCTTTTATGATTTAAGAGTTTCTGTTGATGTCCAGAATGGACTCTTAAAAGGAAAGGCTATTATCCAATTCTATGAAAATGTAAAAAAAGACATCGCGCTAGCGCATCTTGAAATACTGTCAGTAAAACATAACGGAGATGAGTATAAGCCTGAAATAATCGACAATGTCATACAAGTCAAAGGGACAGGGGTTTTTGAGATTACGTATGAAGGCAGATTCAATACTGAGGTTCGAAACTCTCTCTTACAACATTCGGTGAATGCAAAACATAACTTTATTACAGAAAAAGAGGTAGTATTATTGAGAGAGTGGTATCCATTTTTTGATGGGTTGGCTAATTATCGCTTGAAAGCGATACTTCCGAAGGGATTTACTGCCATCTCAGAGGCAGATGAGATCACAATGGCAGAAAAAGAACAGGGGACTGAATACTCATTTGAATTTACGCATCCTTTAAATGCTTTAACACTTATAGCAGGAAGATACTATGAAGTTAAAAAAAATTTTCAAGAGATAGATGTTTATGGTTATTTTCTTCCAGAAGATAGAGATTTTGCAGAGACATATATCAGAAATGCTATAAAATATCTGAAACTATACAACGATTTGCTTTATCCTTATCCGTATAAAAGATTTTCAATTGTCAAAACAATACAGCCAGCAAGCTATTCAATGCCTACATTTGTAGTTTTTGGAGAGGATGTTTTCTCTCTTTTAGATGAAAATTTATTCAGCCGTCAGATTGTATCCCAATGGTTTGGAAATTCCGTTTATATTGATCACAGAGAAGGCAATTGGGCAGATGGATTAACTGCTTACCTATCTGATCACTTTATAAGTGAAGAGAAAAATGAAGGATGGCGATATAGGAAGAGATTGCTTACAGAATACGTAAATTTTGTTGACCCGCTGAGTGAGATTTCACTGAGGGATTTTAAAGCTGGCAATGGATTTTCTGCAAAAGCAATAGGTCAGGGGAAATCTGCTATGCTGTTCCATATGCTGAAAAATCTTATCGGTAAAGAGGCTTTCTATAGTGGACTCAAAGAGTTTATCAAAAATAACCAATTCAAAAATGCATCATGGGATGATATCTGTGAGACCTTTGAAAAAATTGCGGACAAAGACCTTTCCTGGTTTTTTGATCAATGGCTGAACCGCAAAGGGTTCCCCAATTTAGAGATCAGTGAAGCGAAGGAATTAGTTTTGAAAGGAATTCCTACAGCAACATTCGAGATAATACAGAAAAATGAACCTTATACGCTTGATATAGTGGTAGAGATTAAGACAGATCAAAGTGTCATATATCAAACACTCCATCTTGAAAAAGAAAGAGAATATTTTGAGATTCCTGTTCAGGGTTCAATTAAAGAGATAATTTTTGACAGAGAATACAATATAATGCGAAAGATTACTGATAAAGAAAATCATCCTGTTATATCAACCCTTTTTAGAGAAGGGAAAAAATATATTGTTGTTTCTGATAATAATACAAAAATATTTGAAGAGTTCATACGTATCTTCGAAAAAAAGGGGTTTATTTCAATAAACGAAAATGATATTACCAATGAAGAAATAAAAACAATAGCATCATTAATTGTTTTAAATATTAATAATCAGGTTATACAGAGGCTTTTTGGAAATATAAAAGATACAGGTTCAGGTTTCTTTCTTTCTATTAAGAAGAATCCTTTAAATACCTCAAATGTCCTGGCTGTTGTGCATGCAGACTCTAAAGAAGAGGTTGATCTTGCAGCAGAGAAAATAGTCCATTTTTTGGACTACTCATTCGTTCGATTTGGAAAAGGTGTTATTGTTGAGAAGAGAACAGACGATTCCGAAAACGGCATAGTAGTAAATTTATACGAACCTATCAAGGTAATCCAGCCTAAAAGTGGACAGACACTCGATGAAATTATTGAAAATATACTCGATAAACCCATTATTTATGTGGGTGAAAGGCATACGAATTATGAAGATCATAAGGTGCAACTTAAGATAATCATGAGCCTGCACGAAAAAGGGCATAAATTTGCTATCGGGATGGAAATGTTTCAAAAACCTTTTCAAAAATTTATTGATGACTATATATCTGGAGTCATAAATGAAAAGGAATTTTTAAAAGAAACTCAATATTTCAGCAGATGGCAGTTTGATTATAATCTATATCGTGAAATTGTAGAATTTGCAAAGGCAAAGAATATTCCTGTTATAGCATTGAATCAATGGTCAGAGATTGTGAGGAAGGTTGCCACCGAAGGTATTGATTCTCTGAGCGATATCGAAAAAATAGTGATACCGAATAATATGGATATGTCTGATGAGGATTACAAGGAGATGCTCAAAGATATTTTTAATCAACATGCGAATAAGGAGATTAAAAGTTTTGACACTTTCCACCAGTCCCAGATACTGTGGGATGAGACCATGGCTCATTCCATTCATGATTTTATGGAAAAGAATCCTGGATATCAGATGGTTGTTCTCGCAGGCGTTGGACACATAATGTACGATTATGGAATTCCAAAAAGAGTATTTAGATTGAATGGAAAGGAATATATTACGCTAATACCCTATACTGGTTCAATTGACGAAAATATCGGACATTTCATCTTTTTACCATCCAAGCAGCAAGCCCCGGTTACATTGAAACTCGGTATAAGTTTGAAAAAGACAGATAGTTGGATCAAGGTTGAGAAGGTAATTCCAGGAAGCATAGCAAAGTCTGCTGGACTTAAGAAAGGAGACATAATTGTTTCTCTCGATGATTGGGAAGTTGAGGAGATAGAAGATATTCGCATCTTTATGTCTGATAAAAAACGTGGGGAAAAGATTAAGATCAAGATATTAAGGAAAGGTTTTTTATCAGGCTACAAAGAATATGAATTTGCTGTTAGCCTCTGACAATAAGCCATCACTTGAATATCTCTCCTGTTTCTTTGAACCAGAGCAGTATGTCAAGGTGTGAAAGAGGGATGTTATGCTTCTTTCCAAATTCAGCCATTTTTATTTCTATATTGAGATATTTTGACCTGCTGATGGTTTCTGGAATTTCCTGTATTACGCCGAGCTTATAAAGATTTTTTAATATGTGTCGATCAAGGATTGCGATTTTATCTCCAAAACCAATATTTCTCAGAAAATGGCTTGCTTCTTTATAGCCAAAGCCCTTTATATTTTTCACCAGCCAGTCCCTGCATTCGTATACATTTTTGAAATTATTAAGTTGCTTTTTTATTGATAGAACACCATCGTGCATAAAATGATTGCGCACTCTCACAAGATATTCAGCTTTCTTATTATGAAACCTAACAAAATGGTGAAGGCATTTCTTAATATGTTCAGCAGAACCATCAAATAAAAGATTATATTCTTTCAATCTCTCAGTTGCAGCCCAGCAGGATTTTGCTTTTGATTGAGGGGTTAATAGGCAGAAAGCTAATTCAGCAAAAATGTCTTCATCACTTCCATGCAGCCAGAGATTCCTGAATTCCTTCAAGCGAGAGAAAATCGCACTCTTTTTAAGCCGGTAAATTTCTTTTAATTGTGAGATATAATAAGTTTTCGTCATATCAAAAAATATATAATACTATAAATTTTTTAGATATAGGAACTGGAAATGAAAAAGGAAATATCTATTGACTGTCATGCATTTGAACATGGTGGAAATATTTACTATCTTGCAAATGCACTAAACATGCAAGAACGTAAAATCATAGATTTCAGCTCTTCAGTAAATCCACTTGGTGTTTCTAAAAAGGTCAAGGCAGAGATAAGAAAAAATCTTAAATATCTTCATAATTATCCGGACACTGAAACAGACAGGTTAAGAAAGAGAATTGCACAATATTACGGTATTAGTTTTGAGAATATTCTTTGCGGAAACGGTAGCACCGAGCTTATTTACTTGATAGTGAAAGTATTAAAACCTCAGAGGGTTCTTATTATGGCACCAACATTTTCAGAATATGAAAGAGCAGTAACAATAACAGAGAGCCAGGAGCGAAGAGCAGAGATAGAATTTTACTTCCTTAAAGAGGAAAAGCGGTTTGAGATCGAACCTGAAGAATTTATAGCTGAAATGGAACGTAGAGAGGGAAAGATTGACATGGTATTTTTATGCAATCCGAATAATCCTACCGGAAAGTTGATAAGTAAAGATGATGTTATAAAGATTGCAGATGCTGCAAGAGAAAACAGATGCTATCTTATAGTTGATGAAGCCTTTATTGATTTCATTCCAGATAATTCTATAATATCAGAAACAATATCAAATCCATATCTTATTGTTTTAAGGTCAATGTCTTTTTTCTACGCACTACCTGGTCTCAGGATAGGATATGGCATTTTCCCTTCAGGTCTGATTGGAAGTCTTAAAAGAGCAAAACAACCATGGACTGTAAATAGTCTTGCTCAACGGGCTGCTGTTATTTCCCTGAAAGATAAAGTATATATGAAGGAAACATTAAGACTTATTAAAGATGAAAAAAAGTTTTTTGAAAAGAATTTTAAGAAACTTAAAATAGAATACTTTGAATCTGATGCCAATTTCTATTTATTGAGATTTAAAAATGCACCTGAAATCTATAAAAGGCTGCTGAAAAAAGGTATTCTCTTGAGGGATTGTTCTAACTTTAGAGGTCTTGACAGCACATATTTAAGGGTTGCAGTTAAAAATCACAGGGAAAACACGATATTAATAAAGGAGATTGCAAAGATTCTGTGCCCGGAACTTCAAAGTGGGAATAATATGAATAATCTACCTTAGGGTTTGATTTATAATGTTACTAAAAAAATGGTTTAAAAGTGCTAACTTTGCGATTGAAGGCATATTACATGCAGCCAAGACACAGCGACATTTACGATATCATTTTTATACTGCAGCATTTGTTCTTCTTTTAAGTTATATTCTCGGGATATCAAGGTTTGAATTTCTCATAATTACATTATCCGTTATTGCAGTCCTGCTCGCAGAGATGTTTAACACTGCTATTGAAACTGTTGTTGATATCATTTCACCCGAAGAGAGTGAAAAAGCCCGCATCGCAAAAGACATTGCTGCTGGCGCAGTTCTTATAACAGCATTCGGAGTTGCTGTAATAGGTTATATTATCCTATTTCCTTATCTGGTTGAGTCTTTCAAAACAGGAATTCACATAACTAAACATACTAATGATGAGATTGCACTGATTGCATTCATAATAGTGGTTATTCTTGTTGTAATAACAAAATCGTATGTTAAAAAAGGTCTTCCTTTAAGTGGTGGTATGCCAAGCGGACATGCTGCGATTGCCTTTTCAGCCTGGGTTGCAACAACATATATTACAGAGAATTTTACTGTTTCTCTTATATCTTTTGTAATTGCTATTATGATTGCACAGAGTAGAGTTATAGTTAAAGCCCATAATATATGGGAGGTTATACTTGGTGGGCTCATGGGAGCAATTGTTACCTTTTTGCTTTTCAGCATATTTTCGTAGCTCTAAAAAAAGTCAATGCTATACAAAATATCTATCTGTCTGTCATTCTGATCCAGAACTTGTTTCGGTAGAGGAATCTCGTATTTGAGATTGCTTCGGGTTAAAGCCCTCGCAATAACGTTCTCACGTTTCTTTGTTCCCTGAAAGTTTTCGAAGCATAAGCGTTTAAAGTGCTATGCAAAAATAAAAACAAAAATGATATATTAATGCATGCAGAAACTTGATAATGCCATTATAGAACTTTACAGACGTGCAGCGACATCATTACCCGCAGATATTGAGCAAGCCTTAAGAACTGTCCGGAAAAAAGAAAAGTCTAATGCTAAAACAGCTTTATCAGTTATCCTTGAGAATATTTTGATTGCAAGGGATAGACAGATACCTATATGCCAGGATACAGGTGTTCCGGTTTTTTTTGTCAAAATTCCGTATGGATTCAGCCAGATTGAATTAAAGAAAAAAATTATGATTGCAACCAGGACATCGACAAAAGTAATCCCTCTCAGACCAAATGCTGTTGATATTCTTACTGATAAGAATTCTGGGGACAATACAGGTATTGGCTTCCCCGTGATATATACTGAAGAAATCAAAGGAAATAAACTCATCGTAGATCTTATGCTTAAAGGTTCTGGTAGCGAGAACATTGGTCAATTATATAAGTTGCCATCTGCTGAACTGAGGGCAGAAAGGGATCTTGATGGTGTGAGAAAATGTGTAATTGATGCTGTTTACAGAGCACAGGGAAGGGGTTGCCCACCCTATATTATAGGAGTCGGAGTAGGTGCCTCGAGAGATCAGGTAACAAGGCTTGCTAAAGAACAACTAATGAAAAAATTGACGGATAAAAATAACAACAAAATCTTGTTAAGACTCGAGGAGCGTATTCTCAGAGAAATAAATTGGCTTGGGATTGGGCCACTCGGGCTGGGTGGGAATACAACAGCCATCGGTGTTAAGATTGGAGTTAATCATAGACATCCTGCTTCATATTTTGTGGAAGTTTCCGTAGCATGCTGGGCTGATAGAAGGGCAAGACTGATATGGAACGTTCAAAATTCGGAATACAGAATACAGAATTAAAAAACCATAAGGCTAAAATTATAGATCTTCCAATTACAGCGGATGTCGCATTTTCCCTCAGAGCCGGAGACATGGTTTTTTTGAACGGCATAGTCGTGACCGGGAGAGATAAACTACATAAATTTTTATTTAAAGAAAAACCATCCAGGAAAAAAATCCCTTTTAATCTTGAAGGGTCAGTTTTATATCATTGTGGTCCTATAATAAAGAAGATAAAAGGAAGATACAGAGTCTTTGCAGCAGGACCAACAACAAGCATGCGTGTTGAAATGTATGAATATAAGATAATTTCAAGATACGGGCTTCGGGGTGTTATGGGGAAGGGCGGAATGGGAGAAAAAACACTCAAGGCACTCAAGAAATATGGGTGTGTATATTTTCAGACAATAGGAGGTGCTGCTGTCTATCTTGCGGAAAAAGTGAAATTTGTAGTTGATGTCTGGAAACTTGAAGAATTCGGAATGACTGAAGCGATGTGGTTTTTAAATGTTCAGGAATTTCCTGCAATCGTGACAATGGATGCACACGGTGGAAATCTTCATCAGGAGATAGAGAATAGTTCTTATAGAAAACTTAAGGAGATTGTTGATTCAGATTATTCATAAATTTTATCGAATAAAGATTTCCATTTGCTTATGTCTATGTTTACATCAAAAGCTTCTTTTAACAACTCTTTTTTCAGAACCGTCTCCGGTACCCCACTATTTATGATACTGCCATTTTTTATCAGTATCACCTTTTCGAATTGTAGTGCCATAGTGATATCGTGAAGTGCCATTATAATCGAGATGTTATTTTTTTCTTTTAATTCTCTGAGTAATTTCTGTATTTCAAGTTGATACTTTATGTCAAGGTTTGCAAGCGGTTCATCCAGAAGCAGAATACCTGCTCCCTGAAGAAGGGTCATTGCAATAAATACTCTTCGTTTTTCTCCACCGCTAAGATGTGTTATATATGAATTGGATTTATCCTTAAGCCCTACAAGCTCCAGTGCTTCATCAACAGTTATTTCTGGCATTATGTCATACGGATAAAGCCCCATTGCTACAAGTTCCTTTACTCTAAATGGGACATTTATATCGAGAAGCTGAGGAAGGTAACATAATAGTTTTGCCCGGTCTTTATTTTTATAGGAATGGAGTGGTTTCCCCCATAATCTGATATTACCGCCAGACGGCTTTAAAATTCCGCTGGCGAGCTTAAGTATAGTGGATTTCCCAGAGCCATTTGCACCTAAAAGTCCGATAAATTCTCCATCTTTAATAGATAAAGTAAAATTTTGTATAAAGGGGTTATTCTTATTATAGGAAAAGCTAATATTTTCAAGCTCAAGGATTGTAAAGGTCATAAAATTATCTCTCTATACACTTAGCATATCTTTTTTTCTTAAAAGGTAAAGAAAATATGGTGACCCAATTATAGCTGTGACAATTCCAGACGGGATTTCTACAGGGGATATAATAGACCTTCCTATTAAATCTGCAATGCATAGAAATGTTCCACCGCAAAATGCAGACATAAAGATTAATACTCTGTTGTCAGCGCCAATAAGGAACCGAATAATGTGAGGTATAAGAAGACCTATAAAACCTATAGTCCCACCGAGTGATACAGATGCTGAGGTCATTATCACAACAGACATAAAAAAGAGTAGTCTTTCTTTATTTACAGAGAAACCGAGACTGTGTGCAAACTCATCACCAAGCATCAATGCATTTAAAGCTTTTGCACGGGATATTGCAATAAAAAAGCCTGTGACAATCAATAGAGCACCATACGGAATTAATGACCAGTCTGCTATAGAAAGATCGCCAAATATCCAGAGAACTGCCCGCCTCATTCTCTCTCCTGGTGCTATGCTTATGATGAGCATAAGGAGTGCATAAAATAGAAAACTAAGTCCAACACCGGCAAGCAATAATCTTTCTGGCCAGATCCCTTTTTGTTTCCAGCCGAGTGTTCCGACAAGAAGGCTGACAAAGGTAGCGCCAGTCAATGCCAATAGTGGAATGCTCATTGTTGATGTTAAATAAAATCCTGAAAGAAGTCCTAATGCAGCAGTCAGCGCAGAGCCACTTGATATGCCGAGTATATAAGGGTCAGCGAGCGGGTTTCTCAATATGCCCTGAAGTACAGCACCTGATGACCCGAGCGCCATGCCCATCAGAAACGCAACGATAACACGCGGGAGTCTTATAGAAAACAATATCTCTTTTTCAGTGCCGTTCATCTCAAAAGGATTAATCACAGTCGGTCCTGAAAATAGAGATATTAAAAATATCGCAAAAGAAGTAAAAATTAAAATAATTACTTTTATTTTTGACATGTAAAATAGATTATCATAGTGTAATTTATTTTACATTGCTCTTGAGCCCATATTATTGAAGGCGGATTTATTTCGCCGATATTCAAATACACCCCTTTTGGTTACCTCCTTAGTAAGGGGGGAGTGAGATGAAATACCTGTCTTATTAACCATAGTTTATGAATAATCAGGGCTGAAGTATTTCTGAAGGTTTTTTTGAGGTTTCTTTGGTGAGGTTAGGTTACGGTGGATGTTACTTATATGAAGAAATAATTTAAAATAATAAGGAAATTTTCTAAAATCATTGAACATACTTATTAAATTCAATGATGGCAGATAAAAATATGGATAATTATCATTACGATGCATTGATAAATGAATTATCAGACCTTTGCGGGATACTGCCTGAGTATTGGGATATTTCAGGTAAAAAGCACATTATTTCTATTGATACGAAAAAAGCAATTCTAAAAACAATGAATATTCAGGTTGAATCTGAAGATAAGGTCGCAAAAGAAATTTATAAGAGGAAATGGAAATCATGGTTAAACTTTGTTGAACCAGCATATGTAGTTTCTGTTAATGCACAGCCTGTTAATATTCCCGTGTGTATCCCGTTGTCTGCCAAAAAAGAAGCAGCTTTGGTCATCTCATGGTCTATAAAGGATGAAGAGGGTCGTAAGAAATCTTTTATTCTTAGAAGCAATGAGTTTGATATTGTGGAGATCCAATGGATTAATGATAAACGCTACATAAAAATCAACCTCAGTTACAAGGAACATCTGAAGATTGGATATTATGATGTAGATATACAATGCAAACACACTGAAAAAATATTTTCCGGCCAGAAAAGTTCAATCAGGGGAAAATCAAAACTAATCATAACTCCTGATGCTTGTTATATACCAGAATATTTACAAAACAGCAGAAAGTGGGGCCTTTCTATTAATCTATATGCAGTTCGATCAGAACACAACTGGGGTATTGGTGATTTCTCTGATTTGAAAGAGATTGTAAGATGGGTTGCTGGGCTTAAAGGTGATTTTATTGGAATTAATCCTCTCCACGCCATCCCTAATACAAAGCCATTTGGTTTCAGTCCATATTTACCAATTAGCAGGCTGTATAAGAATTTTATTTATCTTGATGTTGAGAAAATACCAGAAGTAAAACAGTTAGAGTATAGGGATATTCTTAACTCCCGAAAATTGGATGAACTCAGGAATAACAGTCTGATTGACTATGAAAAAATTGCGGATTTGAAGGAACGAATATTGAGAGCTGCTTTTGAAGTTTTCTATAACAAACATTATAAAAAGAATACACCGAAGGGAGAAGAATTCAAAAAATATATTTTAGATGAAGGTGAAGAGATCGAACATTTTGCAATATACATGGCACTTGCATCGAAACTTAAGAAAATTAACTGGCAGGAATGGCAGGCAAAGTATCGGATTAATTCATCTCCGGCTGTTCAGTCTTTCAAAAAAACAAACAGGAAAGAAATTCTTTTTTATCAATATATTCAGTGGCTTATTGAAAGACAACTCAGGGCTGTGTCTATAGTGGCTAAAAAGTTAAAAGTGCAGATAGGTCTTTATCATGATCTTGCTATCGGCTCAAGCGGCGGTGGTAGTGATACGTGGAATTATCAGGAGGTGTTTGCAAATAAAGCTAATGCAGGGGCACCTCCAGACGATTTTAGTCCTGATGGTCAGAACTGGGGTTTTCCTCCACTGATACCCGAAAAATTAAAAGAAACAGGATATAAGTTATTTATAAAAACGCTGAGAAAAAATATGAAATACGGAGGTGCTATACGTATAGATCATGCTCTTGGCCTATTCAGACTCTTCTGGATACCTCCAGAAATGAAACCAAAAGACGGAGCCTATGTATCCTATCCTTCTGAAGATCTATGCAGAATTATTGCACTCGAAAGCATCAGGAACAATACAATAGTAATTGCCGAAGATCTTGGCACAATCGGTGAGAATATTAGAGAAACACTCAAAAGATTCAACATGATGTCTTACAGACTTTTTTATTTTGAGAGGAATTATCCTGATCCTTCTTTTTTGCCACCGGATAAATATCCTGAAATGGCATTGTGTGCTTTGACAACGCATGACCTACCTACAATCACGGGTTACTGGAAAGCAAGAGACATTGAAGTGAAAAAGAAGATTGGTCAATTCAAAGATGAAAATAAATATAAAGAAAAAATCACTGAAAGGGAAAGGGACAGGAAGCTTATGCTTGAAGCACTCAAATCCCAGGGTTTCATCTCTGCTGATTATGCAGATAGTGACATTATCCCTGAAATGAATACCGAGCTCTGTCTTGCAATATATAAATACCTTGCAAGCACACCATGTAAATTGGTACTTGTGAGTCTTGATGACATTATCGGCACAGTCGATCAACAGAACATGCCGGGCACTATAGATTCATATCCCAACTGGATTCAGAAAATACCATTGACCCTTGAAAAGATTATGTCTGATAGACGTTTCACAGATTTATCCGAATTTTTGTCATTCCGCACTTGATGCGGAATCCAGTTTTTTGTCTTTAATGTCTGCATTATTCGGGTTTAATAGTAAGTGCTGTTTATATCTTAAAAATTTATGAATTAAGTGGATTAATACATTTTGCGGGTTAATCGACATATCCCCTCAAGTTTAAATTTTTGACTCTATAATATAAAATGTATTCATTAATACTTTTCTGGAGGTATTACTCATGGCACATCCAAAGGCACTTGCTTTTGTTCTTGCAGGAGGGAAGGGCGAAAGGCTATTTCCACTCACTGCATTCCGTTCTAAACCTTCAGTTCCATTTGGTGGCAGATACAGGATAGTTGACTTTGTCCTTAGTAATCTTATCAATTCTCATATTTATTCTATTTATCTGCTTGTACAATATAAATCACAGTCACTCATTGAGCATATTAGATTGAACTGGAATTTGTCGTCTGTCATAAAAGATCACTTTGTTGCTGTCGTTCCGCCACAGATGCGTATGGGTCCAGAATGGTTCCAGGGCACAGCCGATGCTGTATACCAGAATTATTCTATTATTCAACATCACAACCCTAAGCTTGTAATAATATTCGGTGCGGACCACATATATAGAATGGATATCCGTCAGATGATGGATTTTCATATTGAAAAAGATGCTTTTGTAACCGTAGCAGCAAGACAAGTGCCTGTTGAACTGGCTTCTTCCTTCGGGGTTATAATGACCGATAGCAACAGAAGAATCACAGGTTTTCAGGAGAAACCGAAGAAACCATCACCTATGCCCCATGATCCAACCCGTGCCTATGTATCAATGGGGAATTACATATTCAATAAGGACATATTGTTGGAGGCACTTGCAAATGCTCAAAGAAAAAAACAGACTGACTTTGGTGCACATGTTATACCCAGTCTTGTTGAAACAGGTAAAGTATTTGCTTATGATTTTGCAGAGAATATAATTCCAGGAACAAAGGAACATGAAGAGAAAGGTTACTGGAGAGATGTAGGCATAATATCTGCTTTTTTCGAAGCACACATGGATATGCTTGGTAGTTCACCACTTTTTGAAGTGAACAATAAATCGTGGCCAATACATCCTTCGGGTTATGAGAATTCAGCCACAAAGATATTGAGAGGTGATATAAGGAACAGTATCATTGCAGAAGGATGTCTGATTAATAAGGCAAAAATAATAAATTCTGTTATTAGAAGTGATGTTATGATCGAGAATGATGTAATAGTGGAGGACTCGATAATTATGGACCGCGTAATACTAAAAAGAGGCAGTAAACTTAAAAGGGTGATTGTTGATAAACTGAATGTAATCGGAGAAGGTGAAGAAATTGGATTTGATCCTAAAAAAGACCGTTTTCGCTGTCATATAGACTCATCAGGCATTTCAATAATCCCCAGAGGTGGAAGTTTGACAAAAACTTCACGCTGAACATTCTTATAATTTAACGACTTTTTTTAGTATTATTGGTTTTTTTAGAATTCTGAGGTCTGAATTTTTTTAGAAGTCTTTTTGCCCATGCAAATTCAGTTGCAAGGATCGCTAATCCTA
Source organism: Nitrospirota bacterium (assembly GCA_013388455.1). Classification (NCBI taxonomy): domain Bacteria; kingdom Pseudomonadati; phylum Nitrospirota; species Nitrospirota bacterium. The sequence continues at coordinate 25,111 of JACAFF010000032.1, read as the reverse complement.
TGGGAATAACTATGAATGCAGGGCCAGGTAAAACGATTAATGCCAATCCGATTAAGAGCACTGTAGTTCCAATTACGCCGATTATTACTCTTTTTGCCTGTTTAAATGTCTTCAACATGAATGAATTCATATTGCGATTATTCTTTTACCCGAATAATGCAGACATTGCTCAAAAATTTCTTTAACTCGATACACCCTCCTTTATTTCTCACAACATCTGCATTATTCAATTGCATTTTTTGGTTAAACCTGATTATTCATAAACTATGGTTAATAAGAAAGATATTTACCTCTTGATTATTAATACACACACTGTATAAATATCGTCAGAATAAATCCGCTTCTCTCCACCCTTCAAGGGAGGGAAGATTTTAGGATACACCAACCCGAAAACCTTCATGAGAAGTGGTTTATTATTATACAATTGTATGGCCAATAAAGTAATGCCTGAATTGTGTTATTATTCAATTTGAAAAACATCTAACAACATTCGGAGGTTTAAATAATGGATGGTAAAAAAAGAGACACAATTCTTCACACAGTAAGTCCTTTTACAGGTCATGATATATATTTGTTCAAAGAAGGAAATCATTTCAAGCTGTATGAGAAACTCGGGTCTCATATAATGATAGATCATCAAAGAGAGGGAACTTATTTTGCCGTATGGGCACCTAATGCTGAAAAAGTATCTGTTATCGGAGATTTTAATGGATGGAACAAAAAGACACATCCTTTAGCTGCAAGATGGGATGGTTCCGGCATATGGGAAGGTTTCATACCTGATATAGGACACGGTACTGTTTATAAATATTATATCAAGTCAAAATATAACAATTATAAGGTTGAAAAAAGTGATCCGTTTGCATTTTATTACGAATCCCCACCAAAAACTGCTTCAATCGTTTGGAATATAGAATATGAATGGAGGGACTTTGATTGGATGAGTCAGAGGAAAAGCAAGAATGCACTAAATGCACCTTTGTCAATTTATGAAGTACATCTGGGTTCGTGGAGAAGAGTTCCTGAAGAGGGAAATAGGTATCTTTCTTATCGAGAGATGGCACATTACCTTTCACATTATGTAAAAGAGCTGGGATTTACACACGTAGAATTTTTACCAATTATGGAACACCCTTTCTATGGATCATGGGGGTATCAGATAACAGGCTACTTTGCTCCAACGAGCAGATACGGAACTCCACAGGATTTCATGTATCTAATTGATTATCTTCATCAGAACGGAATAGGTGTAATTCTTGACTGGGTGCCTTCTCACTTCCCTGATGATCAACATGGCCTTGTTTATTTTGATGGAACACATCTTTATGAACATGAGGATCCAAAGAAGGGATTCCATCCTGAATGGAATAGTTACATATTTAATTACGGTAGAAATGAAGTAAGAAATTTTTTAATCAGCAGTGCGCTTTTTTGGTTAGAAAAATATCATATTGATGGAATAAGAGTTGATGCAGTTGCGTCAATGCTTTATTTAGACTATGCAAGGAAAGAAGGCGAGTGGATACCAAATTATTACGGAGGAAAAGAAAACATTGAGGCAATTGCTTTTTTAAAAAGATTTAATGAGATGGTATATTCTCATTTTCCTGATGTTCAGACAATTGCAGAGGAATCAACTGCATGGCCAATGGTTTCAAGACCATCGTATTTAGGTGGACTTGGGTTTGGCATGAAATGGAATATGGGATGGATGCATGATACACTTAAATATTTTTCGAAAGATCCAATTTTCAGAAAATATCACCATAATGAACTTACCTTCAGTATCTTATATGTATTTTCTGAAAACTTTGTGCTTCCTTTATCACACGATGAAGTGGTGCATGGTAAAGGATCACTCTACGGGAAGATGTCAGGAGATGAGTGGCAGAAATATGCGAACCTGAGACTGCTTTTAGGATATATGTTTGGGCATCCTGGAAAGAAACTCCTTTTTATGGGAGGAGAATTTGCACAATGGAAAGAATGGAATCATGAAGAAAGTCTTGAATGGCATGTTCTTGAATATCCTTATCATAAAGGAATATTGAGATGGGTTAGAGATCTTAATTATCTTTATAAAAATGAAATTGCTCTTTACGAATTGGATTTCAGTGATGAAGGCTTTGAATGGATAGATTGTGCAGATTGGGAAAATAGTGTTTTCAGTTTTATAAGAAAAGGCAAAAGCACAAAAGATCAGATCCTTGTGATATATAATTTCACGCCAATCCCCCGTTATAACTATAGGATTGGAGTTCCTGTAGGTGGTTTCTGGAAAGAGATTTTGAATAGTGATGCTACAATATATCGTGGGAGCGGACATGGAAATTCAGGAGGGGTTGAAGCATTTTCTATCCCTTCTCATGGTAGATATTATTCTCTATCTCTTACACTTCCACCACTTGGTGTGTTATTTTTCAAAAAGGAAGGTTAACAGGATTGGGGTTTACACTCCTTACAATATTTGTTAAAATTTCTATAAATATTAACCCGAATAATGCAGACATTGCTCAAAAATTTTTTTAACTCGATGAATTATCGGATTTATTTTAATCGGAATAACAAATACAACTAAAGGGGTTACGCTATTTATCGCTTGATTTTGGAATTATAGATGCATGAAGGGAGAATTGAAATGAACTTCTGGGAAAAAATCAAAAAGGATGTTCAGAAGGGAATTCAAGAAGGTATCGGAATGGTGAAAGAGGGTGTTACAGTAGTTAGAGAAAAAGCTGAGGAACTTACTGAGGAGGGGAAGAGGAGACTCAAAATTTTTGAACTGAAAGCAAAAGTCCAACGAGAATTTGCAGACCTTGGTGGAAAGATATATGACCTGAGTGCAAAGGTAAAGAATCCAATGCTTCACAATAAAATTAAACCTGTAATAGGTCGTATCAAAAAGCTTGAAATGCAAATAGCAAAGCTCGAAGGTAAAGTTAAAGAAAAATCAAAAAAAGTGGTAAAGAAGCCTTCTGCAAAAACAAAGCAAAAGAAATTTCCGCGCTAATAATATGAACATGGCAACCATTATAGTTTTACTAATTATTGTGTTTTTTGTAGCTGTATTTTCAATTCAGAATGCCATGCCAGTTGGGATTACTTTTTTCTTCTGGAGATTTGAGGCATCACTTGCAATAATAATATTTCTATCTGTGCTTGGTGGAATGGTCGCAGGAGCGCTTATTTTATCGCTCCTGCGACTGAAACCTCATGCTAAAAAGACGCAGTAGCTGCTCTTTTTTTATTACACCTTCTCTCAGTATTTTGATTTTGTCTCCAGTTACCTCCACAATTGTTGATGGCAGTCCGCCGGGAGTCTTTCCTCCATCAATGATAAGATCAAGCTTATCTCGAAAATACTTGATTACACCATGGGCATCCTGAGCAGGTTTCATTCTGGAAGGATTAGCGCTGGTCGCTGTAATAGGAAAATTAGCTTTTTGAGCAAGGTCGAGAGCAAAAGATTCACCCGGTATTCTGACAGCAACTTTATGAGTGCCTGACGTAATATAATCTGATAGAATTTTTTTTGCAGGCAATATAATTGTCAAAGGGCCTGGCCAGTATTTTTCCATGAGATAAATAGTATGTTCATTAACTCCTTTTGTTAGAAGAGGAAGCAGGTTTTTACTTCCGATAATTAACGGCATAGCCTTGTATGAAGGTCTCTTCTTGATTTCATAAAGCTTCTTTAACGAATCTTCTTGATCATATTTTACTCCGAGTCCGTAAAAAGTCTCTGTAGGGTATGCAATCATTCCTCCTTTTTTCAGGATTTCTATTGTATAGAACAAGATCTCCTTTAGATTATTTTTATTGAGCTTAATCAATTCCATGGTTGAATACTAACACAGAATGAATACAATTTTCAGTTTGCTTATATCGTTCTCAATATTATTGAATTGATTTCTGCCTGGAATAAGCGAAAGTAATATTACTAATAAATAAATTATTCTCTTATTTCAATCGGAGGTCTCTTTTTTCAGAGATTCAAAAATTCTTTGTATTCTTGTTTTAGGAAGTCCTTTGAAAATTTTTTCTAATTGTTCAGCAGTATACGTTTGTCTTAAAAATGCTATTATGTTAATCCTGTTTTCCCAGCATCCTACAATATTTCTGCATGGAAGACCTTCATTCATTGATGAACAATAAGAAAAATTAACAAGCATGCCTAATTGATTGCAATATATTGTCATTTGTGTTTTTCAGGAGCCCCGAAAGTTCTCGGAGCTCCTTTATATTTTTATGAACTTTAAGGTTTTGGAAATTTCTCAAGATCTCGCAAAAGCTTTTGTATGTCATCATCAGGTAGCTTATAGTCTTCAAGTTTACCAGATAAGTATGCATCGTAAGCTGCAAGGTCTATGATACCATGTCCACTCCAGTTCATAAGAATAACTTTTTCTTTACCTTCCTCTTTAGCCTTCTTAGCCTCTTCTATAACACATGCGATAGCATGATTAGTTTCCGGAGCAGGAACAAAACCTTCAGTTCGAGCAAAAGTAATGCCAGCAGCAAAGGTTTCAAGTTGACCATATGCACGTGCTTCGATTAGATTATCCATAAGCAGTCTGCTTACAATTGGAGCCATCCCGTGGTATCTGAGACCACCAGCATGAATGGGGGCTGGCACAAAACCATGTCCTAAAGAATGCATGGGTAAAAGTGGTGTTGTCTCGGCTGTATCTCCGAAATCATAGACATATGGTCCTTTAGTCATTGTTGGACAAGAAGACGGTTCGCTTGCTATTATTTGGACTTTTTTCCCGTGAATTTTATCTCTAACAAAAGGCATTGAAAGGCCGGAAAAATTACTTCCTCCTCCTGCACAACCAATAACTATGTCAGGATATTCACCTATCATTTCAAGTTGTTTATGTGCTTCAAGTCCCAATATAGTCTGGTGCAATATTACATGATTTAAAACACTACCGAGTGAATATCTTGAATCTTTTGAAGTTACTGCATCTTCTATTGCTTCACTAATCGATATACCAAGGCTACCGGGATGTTCTGGATTCTGTTCGAGAAACTTTCTTCCTGCATTCGTATCAGGACTTGGGCTTGGAACACATTTAGCACCCCACGTTTCCATTAGTATCCTTCTATAAGGCTTTTGATTGTAACTTATTCTTACCATATAGACTTTTAATTCTAAGCCAAACTGGTTGCATGCGAATGCCAGAGCGCTTCCCCATTGGCCTGCTCCTGTCTCTGTAGCAAGTCGCTTAATTCCAAATGTTTTGTTATAGTAGGCTTGAGCTATGGCTGTATTTGGTTTATGACTTCCCGGAGGGCTTACACCTTCGTTTTTAAAATATATACGAGCAGGTGTATCCAGGAATTTTTCGAGATAGATAGCTCTGTATAGAGGTGTTGGTCTCCAGATTAGATATTTTTCAATTACTTCATCTGGTATGGTAATCCATCTCTCATTACTTACTTCTTGTTCGATCAAATTCATTGGAAAGACAGGGGCAAGCATATCAGGTGTGATTGGCTGACCTGTTGCAGGATTAAGTGGTGGAGGGATAGGAGTCGGCATATCAGCCTGAATGTTATACCATTGTTTTGGAATATCTTTTCCATTTAAATCAATGCGCCTATTCACGTTAACCTCCTCATATTTTTTAAGATAAATAATAGATGGTATTTTACTCATAACGCAAATTTTTTTAAAGTGTAGTTATTTGTTGTAGCTTGACTTTGAAACATGAATACATTAAATTAAGCTAATGCGGAAACCGTTTATAGCAGCAAACTGGAAAATGAACAAGACTATTTCAGAAACAGTAGAATTTCTTTCTAAGTTCATTCCCGAGGTGAGAGGTGTTCTAAATGTAAATATAGTTATAGCTCCTCCCTTTACATCAATTCCAATAGCATCAGAGAAAATAAAAAATACAAATATTATCCTTGCAGCGCAGGATGTTTTTTATGAAGAAAAAGGTGCCTATACAGGTGAAATATCCCCGGTTATGCTTTCAGACCTGGGATGTAGATATGTGATAATAGGGCATTCTGAAAGAAGACAAATTTTCAAAGAAAATGATGATATAGTAAATAAAAAGATAAAAGCATCTCAAAAATGTGGAATTGGAGTTATTTTTTGTATAGGTGAATCGTTGAAAGAGAGGGAGGAAGGAAAAACTTTTGAAATTTTAAAAAGAGAAATAGATAAAGGACTTGATGGAGTAATACCTGATAATTTAGTTGTTGCATACGAACCAATATGGGCAATAGGAACCGGCAAAACCGCTACACCTGAACAGGCTCAGGAATCACATGAATATATAAGAGAAAGATTGAAAATTTTATATGGCAAAAAATCAGATGATTTATGTATAATATATGGCGGTAGTGTAATACCTGATAATATTGATTTTCTTATGTCTTGTAAAGATGTAGATGGTGCTCTTGTTGGAGGAGCAAGTCTGAAGGTAGAAAGTTTCATAAGAATAGTGAAATTTAGAAGATTGCAATGACAATATTCTTGGTTATTATTCATATTTTAGTTTGTTTTTTCCTTATTGCTGTTGTTCTTCTGCAAAGCGGCAAAGGTGCTGAAATGGGTGCTGCATTTGGTGGTTCAAGTCAGACACTATTTGGAAGTAGGGGTGCTGCAACATTTCTAAGTAAAATGACTACAGTTTCAGCAATTATTTTTATGTTAACTTCTTTTTCTCTTGCAATATTAACAACGAAAGGTAGTTCAGTAGTTAAGAAGGCGCCTGTTTCACAAGAGCAAAAACAAATACCCGTTGCGCCCGCCGGACCTATAAAGGGAACAGGTACACAACCTTTACAGCCGGGTCAGTCAACACAGCAAACACCTCAGTCATCTGGTAGTCCTCAAAAATAATATAGAATTTCGTTAGGGATATTTAAGCTGAAGTCGTTGGATAGCAATTGATTTGCCAGTATGTTCATCAATTTCAAAAACAACAGCAGAAAAACATCCCTCACCTTTGGCAGTCTCAAATCGCATAGGCATATTTGTCAGAAATTTATCAATAATTTGCTTAATTTCAATACCTATAACAGAATTAACTGGTCCTGTCATACCAACATCTGTAATATAAGCTGTTCCATTAGGTAGAATTTTTTCATCAGCAGTCTGAACGTGAGTATGGGTACCTATTACTGCGCTAACTTTGCCATCCATGAAATAACCGAATGCAATCTTTTCAGAGGTTGCTTCTGCATGAAAATCAATAATAATAATGTTTGTTGATGCCTTGAGTCGCTCGACCTCTGCCTTTCCTGTTCTGAAAGGACAGTCTATATTTGACATAAATACACGGCCAGATATATTGATTACTGCGACTTTCTGTTCATTTGGCAGAGTATAAATAATACTTCCATATCCAGGGACTCCGGGAGGATAGTTAACTGGTCTGATTACCCTGTCTTGTTTAGAGATTTTGGGTATGAATTCCTTTTTGTCCCATACATGGTTTCCTGTTGTTATTATATGAACCCCGGATAACAGAATTTCCGAGACAGTTTTTTCTGTAAGACCGAAGCCACCTGCAGCATTCTCACCATTTGCAATAACAAAGTTAATTTTATATCTGTCAATAATCGCTGGAAGTAATGCTTTAGTCGCATTTCTACCAACTTTTCCAACGATATCGCCAATAAACAGAACTTTCATTTGAAGCTATTTTGCATATTCAACATATCTTGATTCCCTTATAACAGTAACTTTTATCTGTCCAGGATAAGTCATCTCTGATTCAATCTTCTTTGCAAGTTCTCTTGATATCATTGATGACATTTCATCGCTAACATCTTCAGGTTTGACTATAATCCTTATTTCCCTTCCTGCCTGTATTGCATAACATTTTTCAACTCCTCTGTATGAGAGAGCCATTTGCTCAAGTTTCTCAAGACGTTTGAGATAATGTTCTATACTTTCCTTTCTTACCCCTGGACGTGCAGCAGAAAGTGCATCAGCAGCAGCAATCAGTGCTGCTTCGACTGTTGCAGGATCGCCCTCTCCATGATGGACCAGGATGGCATTTATAACCTTTTGATTTTCACCATATTTTTTTGCAAGGTTTGCACCAATCTCCTGATGTGAACCATCCAGTTCGTGGTCAACTGCCTTGCCAATATCATGCAGTATACCAGCTCTTTTTGAAAGTTTTGTGTCTACCTTTAATTCTGCTGCCATTATACCAGCAAGATATGCTACCTCACGAGAATGCTGAAGAACATTTTGTCCGTATGAAGTTCTGTATTTTAATCTGCCAATAAGTTTTATCAATTCTGGATGTATGCCGGAAAGGCCGAAATCAAAGACAGCCTTTTCGCCTTCTTCCCTTATATGCGCATCTACCTCTTTTTTTACTTTTTCGACTATTTCTTCAATTCTTGTAGGATGTATTCTGCCATCTGTAATAAGACGTTCAAGAGATAATCTCGCAATTTCACGTCTGACAGGGTCAAAAGCAGACAGTGTAACTGTTTCAGGTGTATCATCAACTATCAGGTCTACCCCTGTTGCAGCCTCCAATGCCCGAATATTTCTACCTTCTCTACCGATAATTCTTCCTTTCATTTCATCATTCGGGAGAGAGACAGACGTCACCGTTGCATCCATTACGTAGTCGCTTGCATATCTCTGGATTGCAAGACCGATTATTTCTTTTGCCTTTTTCTCTGCATTTTCTTTGGCCTCATCCTCGATCCTTTTTATTAGTTTTGCAGCCTCTAACTGTGAATTTTCCTCGATTCTTTTTAAAAATTCATTTTTAGCATCTTCAGTGCTTAAATTTGAAATTCTTTCGAGCACCTCTGTCTGTTCTTTCAACAATTTGTTCAAAGTATTTTCTTTTTCCTGAATTGCCTTTTCCTTGAAAGAATATTCTTTTTCTCTTTTAGAAAGTTCCTGCTCTCTTTTTTCTATTTGTTCGAATTTTCTTTCAATTATTTCTTCTTTTTGGCGGAGGCGTTTATCAAGATGGGTAATCTCTGAGCGTCGCTCCCTGATCTCTTTCTCTGCTTCTGCTTTAGCCTGATAGACAAAGTCCTTTGCCTCAATTTGAGCTTCCTTTTTTAATCTCTCTGCTTCTTTCTGTGCTTCTTCAATTATCTTATTTCTTTCTTTGTCATAAGCAATTTTTTGGCTCTTTAACTTTGTCCGAGAGATGAGGATGAATATTAAACCAACAGCAAATCCTATAACAATTGCAACCAATAAATATACCAACTGAATTTGACTCATATATACTAAACCCCCTTCCTCTTTTTCCCTATAAGTAGAGGGATCATTAAATGAAGCTACAGAGCTTCTTTTTAAACAGATTATCCTGTGGCTGAATTATGACTTTGAAGAAAGTTTTGGAGGTGAGTAAAAAATATGTCTTAAAATAATAAGTTTTTTATTCTCTATCATATTAAAAATTTTATTTATTTTCCTCCGAATAAATATACGAGTCATAAAAGTCAGCCTGTTATGTAATAAACCCACCCTGCCGTGTAAGAAGAAATTAGATCCGCCTATAATATAAGTGGGTGCCCTGAAATTACCTTTAGGCTTCCCTCTCCATATAAAAGAGGGCATGCACACCAGCTCTTTACGCAGGCTCCCATAAGATCTAATTTGCCGGATCAACATGTTCTCCTTATCACCAACAGGGTAGGCAAAGATGTTAAATCGAAATTTAACCTCCTGTCGACTTTTTATTAGAATAAAATAAAATTATATTTTATAGCAAGAAGAATTTATTCGGATTTAAATGGTGGAAAAATTGTTTTGAGTTGTAGAAAAAATATATTTATAATAATTGGTTAGTTTGTTTATATAATAGAAAACTTTAATGTTTAAAGCTTGTCTTAGGTATAATATAAGTACAAGAGATGTCACCTTCTGCCATACATTTTTCACGTGTTATTTCTTTACCAAAAATTTCACGATACATCTGTAATTCATATCTGCAAGCATCATTGTATTGCTGAGCTAATCTATATATTGGGCAGTTGTATTGGTTAAGAATATAGTGATTATTTTCATTTTCTATTTCTGCAAGATATCCTTTTGATTCAAGTATATTTTTGAAAGATTCAATTTTTTCATTTAGAGTCTTTTTTTCTGAGAGGGCTTCTTTAGTTTCCTTGAGGATTCTGTTCTTGCGCCATTTGAATATGTTGTCTATCATCTCACGACTGTCATTCTTTTCAATATCTTTAAAAACTTGAAGTATAAAATCATGATATAGTTTGGGAAACAAATCATCAGCTTTATCAGTCAGCTTGTAATAAAATGCTGGTCTTCCTATGCCACTTCTTTTTGTAACATAATTGATAATACCTTTACGTTCGAGTGAGATAAGGTGTTGACGTATTCCCATCGAAGTAATGTTCAATTCCCTGCTAAGATCGTCAATGGACATAGGTCCGGCTTTTTTTAGAAGCATAATAATTTTTTCACGTGTTGGATTTTCATTCACCATCGAGAACATAATAAAAAATACCATAAATAATAACTTTTGTAAATAATTTAAAATAAAAAATATTAATTTACTTTTTGCTTAAATTTGCTATTATATAGTTTCTATTCTATCTCTACCCTTAGCTTTCGCTTCATAGAGAGCATTATCGGCAGCATCAATGAGCTTTTCTGATGAATCTATGGAAGGGTTCGGGATGCTGGATATCCCGATACTGATAGTGATAGGTTTATGAATATCTGAAAATTTATATTTTTGTAAGGATTCTCTAATTCTTAAAGCTGCATTATAAGCCTTTTCTTTTGTTATTCCGGGTAAGAGTATAACAAATTCTTCACCACCCCATCGTGCAACGGTGTCAACTTTTCTAATACAATTTTTAATTAGATTTGCCATTTCTTTGAGGACAATATCTCCTACTCTATGACCATATTCATCATTGATACTTTTAAAATGATCGATATCAATCATGATACAGGAGGTTGGAGTTTTATATCTAACCGTCTTATTAAATTCCTTTTCAATAGTAACCTCAAAATGACGTCTGTTTGGTATTAACGTGAGTGGATCAGTTATTGCAAGAATTTCAACTTTTGCTAATATTTCCTCAAGCTGTCTATTTTTTTCTTTTAATTCGTCCTGCAGGGATTTTGTTCTTAGAGAAGCATATATTCTTGCATTAAGTTCTGTTTCATGATAAGGTTTTGCAAGGTAGTCATCAGCACCTGCCTGCAAACCTTCAACTTTGTTCATTGTTGAGTCTTTGACCGTAAGCATGATAATAGGGATAGATTTAGTATCCTGATTAAGTTTCAACCATCTGCATAGCTCATAACCATTTATGTCTGGTAATATAATATCTAATAATATTATGTCGATAGGTTGTGTTTTTGCAATCTTTAATGCGGTTTTACCATTTTCTGCCCATTTAACATCATATCCAATAGATTCAAGATAATCTCTGGTAGTTTGTGCCTGCAATTTATCATCTTCTACAAGTAAAATTTTTCCTTTATACATAACATAATTCCTTTTATGATAAAGATAAATGATTTAAAATTTTTTATCAATATTTTTTAAAAAATCTAAAATAATAAATAACTGTATTGTTTCGATAAACGAAAGTTTGATAAACTTCTTTATGTCTTATATAAAAAATATACCTTTTGAGAAAAAACTTTATCAATTAATTGTTACCAGACTTAACGGAAACAATATAACCAATAAATCTTATTGTAAAAAAATTGAGAAACTTATTAGAAAAGGAATTGGTGGCTTCATACTTTTTGGAGGTTTGCGAAATGGTATAGAAAATTTTATTAAAAAGATACAATCAATTTCTGAGCTTACACTTCTAATCGCATCTGATATTGAGCGTGGGGTAGGACAGCAAATCAATGGCACTACAATATTTCCATGTCAAATGGCTGTATCAGCCGCAATCAAGAGAGAAAAAAACAAAGATATTTTATTACTGCATAGAGTGCTTAAAGCTATTATTAATGAGGCGAAAGCTGTGGGAATAAATATGCCACTCATTCCAGTAATGGATATTAATCAGGTGCCTGATAATCCAATTATATGTACGAGAGCTTTCTCTGATAACGCAGAAAATGTTTCATGGTTGGGAAGAGAGTATATTAAGTCGATTGAAAAATCTGGTCTTATAAGCTGTGCAAAGCATTTCCCTGGACATGGAGATACATCAATTGACTCGCATATTGCACTTCCAGTCATTCGAAAAACTTATAATGATTTGATAACCAATGATATTATTCCATTCAAAGCAGCTATTCATGCAGGAGTCAGCAGTATTATGGTTGGACATCTAAGTATCCCCTCAATTGATAAAAAGCCGGCAAGCTTATCCGAGAAGATAATAAAAGGACTTTTAAGATATAGACTTGGATTTCAGGGACTTGTTATAACAGATGCCCTTACTATGAACGCATTAAAAGGTATAAAAGACATATCAGGAAAATGTATCAAGGCAGGAAATGATATATTGCTACACCCTGTTGATCCTGATCTCACGGTTAAAGAGATTATGGTTGCTTTAGATACAAAAATGATTACTGAAAAAGATATAGATCGAGCAGTTAAACGAATATTAAAAATAAAACAAAAAATCCGAACATCTAAAACCATTGGTTTTGATTACGAAAATCACCTGAAACTTTCTTCATTAATAATAGAGAAATCAATTACTCTTGTAAAGAATACTCCTAAAATTTTACCACTCACTGATGAACAGAATATCTCAATTATATTTGCAGGAGATGAGACATTCTTCTCTTTCGTTCCTTTATATGACTCTTATAAAAATATTTTTAGTTTAAGGCGTCAAGGTGGATTTAATTTAGAAATAGTAAAAGAGGTTGGGTCAGGAAGTTTGAGTGATATTATAATTTTAATCATCTTTTCGAGCATTTCTGCATGGAAGGGTAGCTCAGGATTGTTGGAAGATGAAAAGAAAATTATCCAGAGACTTATCAAAAAGGCAAAAAAGAGCGTTGTTGTCTCTTTTGGCAATCCATACATTTTAAATTATTTCCAGAAAGCTGATATATTAATTGCTGCCTATGATATTTCTGAACAGGCACAGATAGCTGTGAAGAATTGTCTTGTAGGAAAACGGGAATTTCAAGGGCGACTGCCTGTGAACATTAATGTATAAATTTTTTTACAAAAAGCTATCCATAATATAAATTTTGAAATGAAGATATGGCTCAATTTCTGGATTATGATGTGAAATTAGATACGAGTATATACAGAGGTGATGAGAAAAAGCCTGCTGTCGTCTTTATCCATGGAATGGGTATGGATAAAAACATATGGATTGCTCCGACTGAATCAAGAATTCTCGGTGGTAAATTCCCATTATCAGTTTTATTGAATAAAAGCCTTTTGGAGAGACTTTCTGGTAATCTTCAAACATCTTTTGAAGACCTTAAAGTAAGAGGTTATCCAGTTATCACATGGAGTCATCGCAGACCAACAGGGTTAATCAATTCTGTTGTCAATGAACTTTTAGAAATTTTGAAAATCGCTAAGTCTTTAACAAAAAATGGTATTATTTTGATTGGACACAGCAGGGGGGGGCTTGTTGGAAGAAAATATTTGATGAGACAGGATAAATTGATAAAAGGTATCATTACGATATCAACTCCTCATAAAGGAAGTTCTATCGCGAAAGTTGCTAAATATACCACTGCCCTTGTAAAAATTATTAATCCATTCATTCCCCCTGGTGAAAAGGGAACTATTAGATTTGCTATAAAGAAAATTTTTGAATTCTTACAGAGTAGAGCCTTAAGGGAACTTCTTCCAGAATCAAAAATTTTCAAATCATTAAACTATTCGCAACTAAATGGAATATATTACATGTCTATAGGAGGAACAAACCCGACACTTTTTTGTATTAACAATTTATTATTTCCTGATATATTTGAAAAAATTATACCTGAAAGTCTTTATCCTGATGAGATGAAGAAAGGCATAGGTGATGGACTTGTCACTGCTGAAAGTTCTATCATTCCAGGGACTCGTGAGCACCATAATTTTGAGCTAAATCACGCTGAGATACTGTTTGATGAAGAGGTGAGAAAGTTAGTGGTGGAGGCAATAATGAATATAGAAAAAGCGATGTAATAAAGATGCGGATATTGGATTTTTAAAGAATTCCAGCATATTTAGCCTTGACCTTTTTAAATCTGTGTGCGATACTATTCAGGAAGTTTCGGAAGTATTGTTGTATAGCTTCAAAGACTTTGGACTTTGTAGCTCTCTATAGCATTACTTCGGATATTTTCTATTTTTTGAAGTAAGGAGGTGTTAGCAGTATGGTAAAAGGAACCGTTAAATGGTTCAACGAGTCCAAAGGCTTTGGATTCATCACCAAAGAAGATGGAGGAGATGTATTTGTCCATTATACTGCCATTCAGGGTAACGGTTTCAAAACTCTGACTGAAGGACAGACGGTCAGTTTTGAAGTTGTTGAAGGCCCAAAAGGTCCAAAGGCTGAAAACGTAAAAAAAATCTAAACAAAAATGCAGGTTCCGATTTCAGGAACCTGCATTATCAAAAATTTTCCTTTCAAAATTAAAAATCAATTATTTCTGAAGTAGGATTTTATAATGGAACAAGAGGAATTCCTGGAAATAGTGAATCAAAAAGGTGAGATTGTTGGTCATGCAAAAAGGTCTGAAATTCATGGCAATCCGTCACTTATACACAGAGTGGTTCACGTGCTTGTTTTCAATAAAGAGGGAAATCTTCTTTTGCAAAAACGTTCTAAGAACAAAGATGTTGCACCAGGGAAATGGGATACGTCTGTGGGCGGACATGTGGGTATTGGTGAAGATTTAATATTTTCATCTAAAAGAGAGATGCAAGAAGAACTTGGAATCGTTGGATGTGAACCTGAATTTATTTATTCATATATTCATGGTAATCATTATGAAACAGAGCTTGTAACAACATATCGATGTGTTTACGATGGAACTATATCATTCAATGAGAGAGAAATTGATGAGGTAAGATTCTGGAAATTAGAAGAAATTATGGAAAATTTAGGCAAAAAGATTTTTAGCGATAATTTTGAAAATGAATTCATAACATATTTGAACTATTCTGGAATGGTGAATCATCTTTAGACGTGCACTTAGGTATCGAGCCCGAAATTATCGGTGCGTTATTCTAATGGCATTTTTCGGGTTAATCCTTTACAAACATAATATCTTGAATATCAGCAGGTGGGCTTTCTTCCCCCGGCCCGACAGCGGTTATCCTGTAATTTCTTTTAATTGAAGTTTTATCTCTGTCTATGAAAGCAGGAATTTGTGTATTACCTATAAATGTATAAAATTTATCACCATCTTTTTTCCTATAAATATTATAGCCTTCAATCCACCTTTCTGGAGACTCCTTCCATAATAAATAAATATAATTTTCTGTAATAACCACCTGAATATCCTGAATTTTAGATGGTATAAATTTCTCAGGATCTATCTCAAGTTCTTCTGAAGCAGGACCTTCATCCCTTGAAGAGCTTGCAGTTAAACTGCGTATTGTATAATATACTTTTTTTTGAACATTGAGATTGTCTGTAAATGAATTTTGTCTTAGAGGTTCTTTATTAATAGGAAATAAACCATATTCACCCTGTTTGTAAGTTCTATAGATGTTATAGAAGTTTTCCCCATTACTTTTCCCCCATTCTAAAGTTAAGGAATCCGGCTCTATCCTGAATTTGATTTCTTGAGGTGGTAATGGTATTGCTTGTGGAATAACTTTTATAATGTTTGAATCAATGCTATAAATATTTCTCAGGCTATTTGAAACAATTTTATATTGGTATTCTGAGCCAATAGAAAAATCAGAATCTCTAAAAGAACGAATGTTGCGCTCAACAAATGCAATCTTTTCAAAATCTTTTCCAGAGGACTTAAAAATATAAAAACCTTTTATTATTTCTTCTTTATCATCAGGGAAATCCCACAGGAGTATTATTTCAGACTCTCTATGTATAGCATTGAGGCCTGATGGTTGTGGTGGTTTTTCATATAACTTAAGAGTTGGTTCGCCTTTTTTACCACAACCAGAAACTAAACTGTAAGCACAGAGTACCAAACAATAAAACAAAAGAGAAACGAGAAATGGTATTTTCATTTTACTAATTTCTTGAGTCTTGTTATCTCTTTTTTCACTTCTACTGGAGATGTGCTACCCTCTGATTTTTTATTTTTTACTGAATCTTCAGCATTAAGGCATGAATAAATATCATCTTTAAACAAAGATGAAAAATAATTTAATTCTTTCAGTGTAAGATCCTTTATTTGTTTTTGTTGTTTGATACATTTAAGAATAATTTTTCCTGTTATTTCATGAGCTGTTCTGAAAGGCATACCCTTTTTTACAAGATATTCTGCCATATCGGTTGCTGTAGAGAAAGAACTGCCGGCTATTCTGTGCATTATCTCTATGTTGAATTTTATGGCTGAAAGCATTCCATTAAGGATAAGGAGAGAAGATTTAATGGTATCAACTGTATCAAAGACAGGTATTTTGTCTTCCTGTAAATCTCTATTATATGATAGCGGTAGTCCTTTCATTATTGTCAGTAGAGATAGAAGATTCCCATATACTCTGCCTGTTTTACCTCTTACGAGTTCAGCAACATCTGGATTTTTTTTCTGTGGCATGATACTTGAGCCTGTCGCAAAATCATCAGGCAATTCTATAAATTTAAATTCCTCGGTTGACCATAGTATGAGTTCTTCTGAAAGTCTCGACAGGTGCATAATAAGAATAGCAGAAACAGAAAGAAACTCAATTGCAAAATCCCTATCAGAGACAGCATCGATACTGTTCTGAGAAATATTGTCAAAACCGAGTAATTTTGCAACGTATTTTCTGTCTATTGGCAGAGAAGTCCCTGCAAGTGCGCAAGCACCTAAGGGTAGAATGTTTATTCTCTTCAGTGAATCTTTGAATCGTTCTTTATCCCTCTGTAGCATCTCAACATAAGCAATCAGGTGATGAGAGAGAAGTACGGGCTGAGCCCTTTGAAGATGTGTATAACCTGGCATTAATGAATTGATATTTTTTTCTGCAATTTTAATAAAAGTCTTTTGTAATTGTTGGATGAGTGAAATGATCTCCTCTGTTTCTTTTCTTAAATATAATCTAAGGTCAAGAGAAATTTGATCATTTCTTGAACGAGCTGTATGTAATTTTTTACCTGTATCGCCTATTTTATCAATAAGGGCATATTCAATGTTCATATGTATATCTTCAAGATCTTCTCTGAACTTGAAAACTCCCATTTCTATATCTTTTTCTATTTCCTGAAGTCCTTCTATGATTTTTATACTATCTTCTTTTGAGATAATACCCTGTTTTGCGAGCATTTTAGCATGTGCAATACTTCCCTGAATATCATATTTCCAGAGACGGTGATCAAATGATATGGATTCTGTAAAGGATTCTACAATATTAGATGTTCTGACTTTGAATCTTCCTCCCCATAGTTTTTTCATAACTGTTTCCTTAATCCTAATTATCTTTTTCCAAATTTATTCTCATTACATTAAAGATGAATTCTATCATAAAAATCAGAATAATGCCTGTCAAGAGAATTGCGGGTTAAGCCTTGAGTTAAAAAATATACTGTGGGTTATCTTTATCTTCCTGCCACCCATACTTGCCGATAAGCGGGACAAAGACACATGGGGTATGATACTGTTCTGAAAGTTTACCTTTTGATTTTTTAATCTTCAACAGTTGCTGAGAAAATCTATCCCCAACTGGACCTATTAGAATTCCTTCATCTGATAACTGGTTGATTAAGGGTTCAGGAACTTTAGGGGTTCCTGCAGTTAGTATAATCCTATCAAAAGGTGCCTGTTCAGGCCATCCTAATGTCCCATTGCTAACTTTAATATGAATGTTTGTATATCCCATTGAATTAAGTTTGTTTTTTGCTTTTTCTGCAAGCACAGCAATGCGTTCAACAGTGTATACTTCTTTAGACAATTCAGCAAGGATAGCTGCTTGATAACCTGAACCTGAACCTATCTCCAGAACTTTTTCATTACCTTTTAACTCAAGTAGTTCAGTCATTACTGCTACCATGTATGGTTGAGAGATTGTCTGACCTTCTCCAATTGAAAGTGCCATATCATCATAGGCTTTATGTTGAATATGTTCATCAACAAAGAGATGTCTCGGGACTTTTTTCATTGCTCTCAGGACGCGCTCGTCTCTAATACCCCTCGGGATGAGTTGTGTTTTTACCATTAATTCTCTTAATTCTTTAAAGTCCATTGCTAAAGCCTCCTGCTGATTTCTCGTGCAGCTATTATTCCCGAAACAGATGCCTGTATCAGCCCTCTACTTACACCTGCACCATCCCCTATTGCAAAAAGATTTTTTATTTCGGTTTCAAGATTTTCATTCAATTTAAGTAATACAGAATAAAATTTAACCTCAACACCATAGAGCAAAGTATGCTCTGAATTGACACCAGGGGCAATCTTATCGAGAGCTTCGATCATTTCAAGTATATCAGATAGATAGCGGTAAGGTATTGCAAAGCTTAAATCTCCGGGCGTGGCATCTTTAAGAGTTGGCTCAACTTTACCTTCTTGAATACGTTTATATGTTGAACGCCTGCCATTATGCAAATCGCCAAGTCGTTGAATTAAAACACCTTTGCCTAAAATATTTGCAAGTTCGGCAATATATCGACCATATCGTATTGGTTCATCAAAAGGTTCTGTAAAAATTGTATCAACAAGAAGTGCAAAATTTGTATTATTTGACCTGGAATGAGAGTAACTATGTCCATTAACTGTCCAGATACCTTTTAGATATTCTTTTACTACTTCTCCATATGGATTAACACAGAAGGTTCTGACCCTGTCTTTGAATTTCTTGGAATTGAATATAAGTTTCGGCTCATAAGTTATTTTTGTGATGGGTTCAAAAACTGATGCGGGTATTTCTACCCTGACACCTATATCGACAGGATTTTGTAACAATGTCAGACCTAATCTCTTGGATTCTTTTTCGAGCCATCTTGATCCCTCCCGACCTGGTGCAAGAACAACGAAATCAGCAAAGAGTTTTGTTTTGTCCTTAAGTTTTATTCCCTGTACATTTCCCTTTCTTACAATGATATTTTCAGTCTCTGAACCGAAAATAATGTCAATATCGTGCTGGAGAAATTCCTTAATTTTTTTTAGCACTGTTTTGCATCTGTCAGTGCCTATATGTCTGATCTTTGAAGGTATGAGTGAAAGATTATGTTCTGATGCAAGTCTCTTCAGTTTTATAATCTCGTCAGTGTCTTCTCCATAGGCGATCTTTGGTGCTCCGAACTTAATATAAGTATCATCAACATAAGAAATTAAAGCTTTTAAATCGTCTATATGAATATACCGCAAGAGTGATCCCCCTATATCCGGTGAAAGATTCAATTTCCCGTCACTGTATGCACCTGCTCCTCCCCAGCCACTTAGAAGAGCACATTCAGGACATTCCCTGCATGAAATCTCATGTATTTTCATCGGACAAATCCTCTGGTCTATATCCTTTCCTTTTTCGATCATAAGTATCCTTATGTTCTTATTTACCGTTAGCAATTCAAGTGCACTGAATATTCCTGCTGGTCCTGCTCCAATAATTATTACATCATAAGTTTTCATGACTAAAAAATTATATCGAAAGGTAGTTTTTTAAAAAAATTCAGAGCTTCATAATTTGTGAGATCAAGATGTAATGGGGTGACAGAGATGTAATTGTCTTCAATAGCTTGAATATCAGTATCTTCACCATGTTCCCAAAAAGGTCTTCCTCCACCTATCCAGTAATATTTTTCTCCGTTAGGTGAAAGTGTTTCATGAATTGCACCATCATAAATCCTTTTTCCCTGTCTGGTGAATTTTATACCTCTAATCTTTTTAATATCATCATTTGGCACATTCACATTTAGCAAAGTGTCGTAAGGCAAAGAATGATTGAGAATATATTTACCTATTTCAATAGCAACCTTTGATGCTGTATCAAAATGAAAATGTTGAGGTGGATTATTTTTTATGACTAAAGAGATAGCAAATGCTGGAATTCCCATAATTGTACTCTCTATTGCAGCTGATACTGTCCCAGAGTATGTTATGTCATCTCCAAGATTAGCACCTTTATTAATTCCTGAGACAACGAAGACAGGCCGTTCAGGTAAAATCTTGTTGAGTGCTATAGCCACACAGTCAGTGGGTGTGCCATTTACACAATAAACACGTTCCTTCAAATTTTCTACTTTTAGAGGTCTATGCATTGTTAGGGAGTGACTTACAGCACTTCTCTCTCTGTCAGGCGCAACGATATATGTATCTCCGAGTTCCTTCATTGCATGAAACAAAGCAATAATCCCAGAGGAATTTACTCCATCATCATTTGTAACAAGAATAATAGGCATTAAAAATATTTTATCAAATTATAAGATTAAAAACTTGCTCTTTTATGAGTCTTTATGCTAAAAATATATGATTTTAAAACCTACCAAATTATGAAAATGGGGACTCGTCTTACTTATAGGAAAGCCGGAGTTGATATTGATGAGGGAGAGAGATTCATAAAGAGTATCTCTCCACTTGTCAGAAAAACATTCAGACCTGAAGTTTTAACAGAAATTGGTTCGTTCAGTGCACTTTTTAAGCTTAATCTTAAAAAATATAAAAACCCTGTGCTCGTAAGTGGGACAGATGGGGTTGGAACAAAACTAAAGATAGCTTTTTTGATGGACAAGCATGATACAGTCGGAATAGATCTTGTTGCAATGTGTGTGAATGATATTATTACCAGTGGGGCTGAGCCTTTATTCTTCCTTGATTATTTAGCAACAGGAAGACTCAATTCAGACAAAGCTTCAGATATTATTAGAGGAATCATTAAAGGATGTATTGAAGCTCGTTGTTCACTTATTGGTGGTGAAACAGCAGAAATGCCCGGCTTCTATAAAAATGGAGAATATGATCTTTCCGGTTTTGCTGTTGGTGTTGTAGAAAAAGGAAAGATAGTAGATGGTTCACGAATTAAAGCCGGAGATGTAATTATAGGTATTGCTTCAAGTGGATTGCATAGCAATGGGTTTTCACTCGTCAGGAGACTTTTTTTTGATATTAAAAAGATATCAGTTAAAAAGTATATAAATCAAATCAACTGTACGCTTGGAGAAGAGCTTCTTAAACCAACAAGAATTTATGTAGATGCAATATTGAGATTAAAAGATAAGATAAAAATTAAAGGTATGGCTCATATTACAGGAGGTGGGATACCTGGAAACCTTCCAAGGGTATTTCCACATGGTCTTCAGGCAAATATTAGAAGGGATTCATGGCCTGTTCCTGAAATTTTTCAAATAATAGAAAGCTCTGGAAAAATATCAAAAGTTGAAATGAACAGAACATTTAATATGGGCATAGGTTTTACAATTATAGTTTCAAAAAGTTCTATAGAAGAAACATTAAGTATCTTGAATAATTCAGGATACCCAGCTTTTGTTATTGGAGCAATTGAGAAAGGAGGTAAGGGTGTTAGGTATTCATAGTATAAAAATTTTGCTCAAAAAGGCATTTACGCCAATAACGATTATGCTTATCCCTCATGCAAAAAATAAACCTTTAAATTTAAAGGTTCCTCTTATAATACTCCTTTCTTCATTTTTATTTACTTTTTTAGGAGTCATTTATGTATTTTCAATTGCAGTTAATACATTCGAGTACTATAAGATGAAAGACACATTAAATTACTATTCTCAGCAATTTGCTGAACTTAATACAACTATATCAACATTAAAAAAAGTTGAAGATGAGTTCAGAAGATTATTTTCACTAAATTCAAAGGAAAAAGTTCTCGAGAATATTAATACTTTAGATAGTGGCTCTATTGATATGGAAAACTTAAAGCAACAGATTAGAAAAACAATTGAAACAGTAGGGGAAATAAAAGATTATTTGCATATTCAAAGAGATATTTATATTGCAACACCGAAGGGACTTCCAGCTGTTGTGAATATATCTTCTCCGTATGGGATAAGGAAACATCCTATGAGTGGGCAGACAGATTTCCATTCTGGAATAGATATCTCATCTGATGCTGGAGTTCCGATAAAGGCTACGGCTGACGGAATAGTGAGTTATTCTGGTTGGAGTGGTAGTAATGGAAATCTCGTTGTGATTGAGCATGGTCATGGATTTTCTACATTTTATGCTCATAATAGTATGAATACTGTGAAGATAGGGCAAAAAGTTAAAAGAGGGGAAATAATTGCCTATGTAGGTTCAACAGGCAATTCAACCGGGCCTCATGTCCATTATGAAATATGGAAGGATGGCGTGCATGTAAACCCATCTGAATATTTAAAAAAGGAGGGTTCATAATGTTTTCGAAAAATACTGAGAAGCTCGAATCGTTTGTTGGAACAAATTCAAATTTTAAAGGTGATATTGATACGAAAGGTACTCTCAGAATTGATGGCACAATGACAGGAAATATTAATGCTGATTGGGTAATACTTGGTGAAAAAGCTCTATTGAAAGGCAATATTACAGCAAGGGGTATTATTATAGGTGGTAAAGTTGAAGGTAATCTGAAAGCAAAAGAAATAGTTGAATTAAAATCAAAAGGTCATATTATTGGAGATATATCAACAATTAAACTTACTATTGCCGAAGGTGGTATTTTTGAAGGCATGTCAATAATGTCAAAAGAAGATTCAAAGATTGTAGAGTTTCAGGCTAAAAATTCTATTTAACCCGAATAATACAGACAGTGATCGATATAACGTTACTTGTGTTTGTCGTTCATGACCAATACTTGATTCTTGATAATACTCAGAGTCCGAAGGGGGAGGTTACTGGTCTTTTGAACCCTTTTTCAGAAGCCAGGATATCGAAATGCATTGTTGTAATATCTTCCAGATTTAAATCAGGCTCATAATTTAGTTTCCTTGAATCAACCGTCTTTATATACTGTTGACAATTATCACATAAATCTACACGGTGCGTTTCAATCCCCTCGACATAAAAAAAGTGCAGTTTGTTATGATCATTGTTTCCACAGAAAGGACATTTCAATCGTTCACTTTGCCATTCTAAGTTACAAAAAGAACACAAAAGATATCTCTGTCCTTCCCCTTTTAGTTCGGAAATGAAGGGTAATTCACCACAGATGGGACAATATCCTTTAAGCCAGTTTTTTGTATTAAGATTTTTTTCGAGCATTTCAACCTGTGTATTAATTGATGGCAATATGCTCATATAAATCAAAAATTTCAAAATTGTTTTATCAATATCATTATCCAATGAAATTCTTTCCATATACGATTCATCGAAATGTCTTTTTAACAATTCTTCTATGACTAAATTTTTATTGCTGATTGCATTTTCTATAACCTGAATACTATTGTTCATCTTTTCATTTGTAATTTTTCCGATACGGCAAAGAGATTCAAATAAACTGGCGGACGAAATTAAATCGATATAAAAATCTTCTTTGTTGAGTAAAGAAAACCCTTCTTTTTCATGAAAGTTTTTCAACTCTTTCTTAAGCTCTGGTGGTGCAATATTGAGCATTGTCTTGATGAGTTCCTGTTCGGTTAGCACTTTTTCGTAGAATTCAAGAATCTCATTGTATGCAGGATTCTTCTCCCGATAAAATGCAATTTGTTCTTTTTTCTGTTCTAAAGATTTTTTCAATTATTAACCTTTCTTAAAGAAACGGCTTGTTTCGAAATAATTCGAAACAAGCCGTTCTGCAAGTTAATTTAATGATTATTTAACCCGTAAGAACTTCAGCAGGTTGAATAAGATTTTTAACCATTGTAATAATCGATTTTCCAGAAAAATCTATAGAAGCAAACTTATGGTATTTCGAAGGATCATCAACTACAAGAAAAATAGTTCTAACAAAATCAGCGTTGAGAAGTTGTGCCTTTGGATACTTTCCTTTAACCTGTTTTAGTCTTTTCTCCGCTATTTTGAGTATCTCTGAACGGTCACCAAAATTCATAGCACCTGTTGGGCAGGTCTTAACACAAGCAGGGAGTAACCCTTCTTTGATACGGTCTATACACATAGTGCATTTAGCCATTCCCTGTGTCTTACTGTCCCATCTCGGAATATCCCATGGACAGGATTCCCGTATCTTCTTATAGTCTGCCTCTTTAACTTTTACTTTTGGATTATACAGGACTGCCCCTGTAGCTTCGTCTTTTGCAATTGCTTTTACACCCAGAGACTCAGCCATCATTTTACAAGGTGGCTCTGTGCAATGCCTGCACTGGTCAGGAAAGAAATACCATACAGGTTTCCCGTTTTCTTCCATCTCGCTAAATCTTACTAATTTATAAGTAACAAAGGACAGGTCTTCAGGGTTCTGATGTGTTCCGCGTTGTTTTGTCTTTGTTGCAGGATTCATGTTCCATTGCTTGCAGGCAATCTGGCAACCCCTGCATGCTGTGCACTTTGTCGTATCGATGAAAAATGATTTATCTGCCATGGTCTCTCACCTCCCTTAGGCTTTCCCGGCTTTTTTAGCCGCTATTTTTGTAAGGTTTGCCATAAATGCCTTTGATTCAGGAATCATCGTATTTGGATCGCCAATAGTTGGAGTTAGTAGATTTGCGCTGTCACCGCCATCCTTAGGATGTAACCATCCAAAATGCCATGGTAATCCAATCTGATGCACGGTCTGACCAGCGATTACAAATGGTTTTAGTCTGTGTGTTACTATTGCAGTAGCTTCAAGTTTGCCTCTTTGAGTTTCTACCAGGACTTTTTCGCCATTTTCAATGCCTCTAAGTTTAGCGAGTTCATGACTAATTTCGCAGAAGACTTGAGGTTCAGCTTCAACAAGCCATGGAAGCCATCTTGTTAAGACCCCTGTCTGCCAGTGCTCTGTTACACGATATGTTGTGCATACAAAAGGATAACGTGGATCGCATGTTGCAAATGTATCTGGTCCGCCTTTAAAAATCTTTATTACAGGATTTATTCTCTGATTAGACATAAGGTTCTTCTCAATAGGACATTCCAGAGGTTCATAATGTTCAGGGAATGGTCCGTCTTTAAGTCCGGGACCAAATATTG
>JACAFF010000031.1 GCA_013388455.1 Nitrospirota bacterium | reverse complement strand
GGTTCTTATCTCTGGCGTATCCCTTTTAATCAGTTACCCGGAAATTACACAATAAGGGTCACCAGTACCAGCAATCCAACGATTACCAACATAAGTAATCCGTTTATGATTGTGCAATAGGTTAGACATAGACGTAAAGATATCTCATGCTTCGATTATGTTATGAAGCATGAGTTTATCTTAAACGTTTTGAAACAATATTTGAAAAAACCGGTAACTATAGCAAAAAAATTTAACTCGAAAAATGCAGACATATCAGCATAAAACTATTCCTATTCCTCGAAGATGCCACGTTATTCTGTTTATGTCCATTTGGCTTACAATGTTAATATCAAACGGTTGTGCTACCTTCAATGAAACAAAAGGTAAAAACATAACCAAACCAGAAGAAAGCATAGAAGAAAGATGGGGGATAATAATTGAAGGCATAAGATTATCGGCTGCAGGTTATATGCTCGACTTTCGCTATCGTGTAATCAACTCTGAGAAGGCGAAATATCTGTTTGACCGCAAAATAAAGCCTTACCTCGTTGATCAGAAAAGTGGTGCAAAATTTATCGTTCCAAGTCCACCAAAAGTTGGCGCCTTACGAACAACAAACCAGATACAGGCTAACAGAACATATTTCATTTTTTTTGCAAACCCAGGCAAATTTATCAAACATGGTAATAAAGTTACAGTGGTTATCGGGGATTTAAGAGCAGAAAACCTCATCGTGGATTAAAGATATTTTCCTATAAGCGAAGAAATCAAGCTTTTAACCTAAATGATACAGACATTGCTCGAAAATTTCTTTAAGTCGATGTAATTGTTAAATTATCAGTATCTCAAATCCAGCAATAAGCAACGTAATCCCTTGCTATATGTGTCATTGCGAGCACCTGAAAGATGAGTGGCAATCTTTTCTTAAACAACGAGATTTCTCGCTCCGCTCGGAATGACACCTCTTTATCGCTGGATTTGGGCATATTTTAATTGCATTTTTTGGTTGACAAAAAAGCTATTATATGTTTCAATTGAATCAATTGAATATATGTGTGATGATTAATCAACATAAGCGACATCTCAAAAAATTATGTAACTCGAGCGATATAAGGAAATGATCATACATAACGAAGACATAAAAGAATTAACTGTTGAGATTCCTAAGGGACATAAACATTTAAGGACTACAATAGTCCTTCAAGACAGAACAGAGTTTGTTTTTCAGGAAGCCACGGTTGCTAATCTTGTAAGGGCTTATATCACAGTTAAGACACATCCTGTAATAAAGAAAGTTACATTAAAAGGGAAAAAGCTTGCTGAAAGAAAAAAAGATTATGCAGAGTGGCAGCTTCTTGAGGAGGATTTTTAATTCAAACAAGTTATACCATGACTAAATACGACCTCTATAAACTACTTAAGAAAAAACTTCAAAATGGCTCACATGACCTTGTGATAAGACAGACAGGCAAGATTATCAGGGATCAAATAGAGATAAATATTAAAAAAGAAAAGAATGGTGCGATAATAGCTCTTGATTTTTCAAATGTAGGAATAATTGATTACTCATGTGCTGATGAGATAGTAGCGAAGCTAATTTCGCGTTTATTGAGCGGTGAATATGGCAATAAATATATAATTCTTACAGGTCTTAATGAAAACCAGAAGGAAAATATAGAGGTTGCACTTGAGAGGAAAGGGCTTGCAGTTATGGCAGAAGTTAATGGTAAAAAACTCCTTATCGGTGAACTTAATAACTATCTCAGGCTTACACTTGATTTTATCTTTAAAAAAAGGTCGATAACAGCAAAGGAGCTATCCGAGGCACTCGGAATTGAGATGAACACAAGCGGGACAAGGCTTTTAAATCTTCATAAAAAACGTCTTGTAAAAAGGACTGATGTGATAAGGAATGGCGGAAGAATTTGGGTATATGAAATGATATAAATAATATAAGGTTAAGAGGAGATAGACATGGAAATATTTTTATATTTTATTGTCGGTGCAATAATTGGTGGGATTATCGCATGGTTTATAGCATCTTCCCGTTTACAGAGAGACTATGCAGAAAAAATTAGCGTGATAGAGAAACGTGCAAGTAGTGCAGAAGCTAGGACCGAAGAATTAAGGCAACAGATTCAGCAGAGAGAATCTGAAATCATGCAAATAAGAAATGAACTTGATGCAGAACGGAAGGTAAAAGTTGAATCCCTCACCAGACTTGATGAAGCGAAAAAGAGCTTTGAAGAACAAAAAGCACTCATCGAATTAATGAAGACAGAAATGGCTGATACATTTAATGCACTCTCATCTGCCGCCTTAAAGAGTAGCAGTGAAGATTTCTTAAGACTTGCCTCTGAACATCTCGGGAAGGTTGTGACTGATACAAAAGGCAAACTAGGTGAGCATCAAGCAGCAATGGATGGCATGATAAAACCTCTACATGATATGCTCAAGAGGTATGAAGAACAGTTCAGGCAGATTGAAGAAAACAGGCATAAGGCTTACGGCAGTCTTGAACAACAATTAAGATCGCTCGCTTCAACCCATGAAAACCTACAAAAGGAGACGAGCAATCTTGTTTCAGCCTTGCGAAAACCTCAGGTTAGAGGAAGATGGGGGGAGATGCAGCTTAAACGGGTTGCAGAACTTTCAGGTATGTCAATACACTGTGATTTTACAGAACAGTATTCAATTGATACAGAGAAGGGGAGAATAAGGCCTGACATGATTGTACATTTACCAATGGAGAGGGAGATAGTTGTTGATTCAAAGGTATCTCTTGAAGCATATCTCGATGCTGTTTCTGCTCAAACAGAAGATGAAAGAAAGATAAAGATGGAAAAACATGCGCAACAGGTTAGGACCCATATGAACAAACTTTCATCGAAGGAATACTGGAGCCAGTTTCAGAAATCACCTGAATTCGTTGTTCTTTTTATTCCAGGAGAATCTTTTCTCAGTTCTGCACTTGAAGTTGACAATAATCTGATAGAAGATGGTATAAAAAAACGAGTTATTATTGCTACACCTACTACTTTTATTGCCCTCTTGAGAGCTATAGCATATGGATGGAGACAGGAACAACTCACAAAGAATGCTCAGGTGATAAGTGATTTAGGAAGGCAGTTATATGAAAGAATGAATATTCTTATTCAGCATTTTGAAAATATAGGGGTAAATCTTGAAAAGGCCATAGGTGCATACAACAAAGCTGTTGCATCATTAGAAACAAGGGTACTGCCTTCGGTCAGAAGATTCCGTGAGCTCGGAATTACAAGTGCTTCAGAAATATCAGTGGTTGAACAGATTGATCAAACCCCGAGAAATTTAAATATGCTTGAATCAGAGTCTGTCAGAAATAATAAATAATCTCAAAAGGAAAGGAGAAAAATATGTCGGAGAGATTAAGTCACGAGGAATTTGTTAAAAAAGCAATTATAAGTTTGAGGAGAGAAGGTTATAAAGGTATTCATTCTGTATATTCAGGGTTCAATAGTGCTTTCAAAAAATATTTTGATGGAGAAAATCCAGTCGAAGTAACTAATAGGCTTGCACAGGAAGGAAAGATTATTATCAGACCTGTAAGAGGTGGGGTGATGCTTTATCTGCCTGATGAAGCTCCTAAACAAAGTGATACAGCAACTGAGGCACTGAAAAAAATGGGTCTTGAATAAAGAAACAGGCACAAAAAGGCTAAGATATAGGCTCTATCCCTATTGACATAAGCCATTCTATTATCTCTTTCTTCATACACTTTGCATTAAAGCCATGCCATCTTTTTCTCTCCTTTGGAAAATCTAGGAGAATATCCTTGAACTTTCTGAATGCACCTTTCCCATTCAAAGCCTGCAAAAGGTTTTCTTTAAGCACAGAATCTTTGATTGTACTGATAAATTCTGACATGCACTGATATGCTCTGTCTGAGGTTCTCTCAGAGATGCGGATATATCGTCCACTTTCATCAAGTAAAACTTCAAGTGCAAGTTCAACTTCATCAATTATCCAATCTGGCACATCAGGCACTACATCATATTCTATATATTCAATATCTTCATCTATCTCATCAGATTCATCATCATATAGCCTAATTTTAGCTTCATTGATAAGTTCTTCAGAAAGAGCGATTATCTCTCCTGTTTCTGTATCCAAGTAATAATCAAAAGAATCTCTGGAAATATCCTCCATCGCCTTCTGGAGTTCATCAAAATTTATTTTCAGTTTTTTCATTTATCAATCTAATAAAATTTTCTTCATACTCACATGCCCATCTCCAGTCGCACTTTTTACAATATTCCTTCCACCATTCCTTAAATATCTCTGGAATCTTTTCCTTTATATCTATCCACTTAACCTGCTCTTTAATTCTAAACCCTAATAATTTGACCGCCTTTCTATCCATCTCTATTATCTCAGGTTCAGCATCTTTATTATAAAAACACATATTGTCTTTCATATATGGGCATATTCTGCACACATCATCAGCCTCTGTGCATATTTCTATCTTTTCTCCAGTTTCAGCACTCTTTATTATTAGTCGCAAATTTTCAACAAACTTAGAATTGTATCCTTCACCATGGAAAAAATGGAGGCAGATGAGATGATGGCCCCTTAGTTTGATCATTCTATTATCAGTGGATCTTCTATGCCAGCCTCTTTAAATCCTCTTGCTCTTAAAACGCAACTGTCACATCTGCCGCAAGGGATAAGTTTTAATTTCTGCGTTTTGAGTTTTGTCTTATTTTCTTTATTAATCTGAACTTTGAACCTTGAACCTTGAACTCCTGCGATAGCAGGTTGAGGGTCATAACAACTCCAGGTTAAGGCATAATTTAATCCGAGTTTTATCCCGGTCTTTATAATTTCAGATTTTTTCAAATTGATAAGAGGTGCAATAATTGAAAATTTTAATTTTCCTAAAACAGATGCTTTTGTTGCAAGATTTGCCATATCTTCGAAAGCTTTTATATATTCTGGCCTGCAGTCAGGATATCCACTATAATCTACTGCATTAGCGCCAATAAATATGCTTTCTACTTCCAATACCTCAGCCCATGCAAGTGCAAAAGAGAGAAATATGGTATTCCTGGCAGGAACGTAGGTAACAGGAATAAAGGATGAAGGATGAAATTTGAAGCTTGGAACTTCTACCTCAGAAGTCAATGCAGAACCGCCTATTTCTCTCAAATCGAAATGGATAATAAGATGTTTTTTGACCCCGATAGTAGATGCAATCATTTGTGCAGACTCGAGTTCCCTCTTGTGTCTCTGATTGTAGTCAAAACTCAGTGTAAATAACTCATATCCTTCAGATTTAGCCAATAAAAGGGTTGTTGCGGAATCAATACCACCACTAAGGAGAATTACAGCCTTTTTGTCTTTCACTTTTATTTATATTAATATTAACCCGAATAATGCAGACATTGCTCAAAAATTTCTTTAACTCGATGAATTATCGGATTTATTTTATTCGTTTTATGGATAAAAATATTTTTTTCACAACATCTGCATTATTCAATTGCACTTTTGGGTTAATAAATATCGTCCGCTGTTCCTTTTATACCATCAGCACCTAAACTCATAACGATAAATGAATAGCCACTCTGCTCGTACAGAAAGGAATTTCCCCAAGGGTCTGGTTTTTTATTTATCACATCAATTGTATCAGGGTATGAATTGTATTCAAACTTATATGCTTCAACGCGGAACCTGATATCGCTTATAGTTTTAGATGCAGAAAATGTCTTGAATACATCTCCTGTTGTAAATAAAATTGAACTTATTGCAAGAATTATTGATATTACGATAGCAGATGCAGGAAGAAAACGGTAAAGGAAATTTATTTTTTCAGATTTTAAAGGGAGCTCTTCAGCAACAAAAGGCAAGGCTTCTTTTAATTCTATAATGCCTTTTTCCATCAGGGAAACGAGTGTCTTTGAAACAGAAAAGTCGTCTTTAGCAGTGATATCTATAATTGTGCTCACATCATTTTCTCCATCAACCAGATCAAGAATTTCTCTTTCTTCTTCTGACAAATCCTCAACCGGTAATGACTTTCTAATAAAAACACTTTCAAGTGTTATCTTGCCCTCAATTAGAGTCCATTCATCAACAATTCTTAGTCCCTCCATAAGAAGATGCTGTGTATCAAGTTTTATAGGTAAGTCTTTATCAAGGGGAACTGCTTGTGGATTGAATTCATAGGTGCCTTCTTTCCAACTGAATATCTGAATTACTGTCTCTTTAATTTGCTGTGTGATTATATCCTCTATAGTCTCTTTGTTGGCAAGACCTTTTCTTATAAGTAAATTACCAAGCTTGACATTCGTGTTTTTTTGTTCGTTAAGCACTTCCTGTAAATCTTTTTCATCAAGAAGCCCTTTTTTGACGAGTACTTTTCCAAGACGATTTGCTTCAATCCTTCTCTTGGACTCAGCCCCTACAATATTACCATCAATAAATAGAAGCCTTATTCTATCCATTCTGCCTTCAATAATCAGGACGCCCGTCTTTCGCTGAAAAAATATCAGCTGAAGAATATCAGCAAGACCAAAATCTTTTAATGATCCTTCTAAAGCCAACCTTTTGAAAGCCTCCGTCTTGTTATAATATTTGATAAGAAATAGACTAAAATTAAGAGAAAGATAGAAATAATATTTAACCAGAAGTGTGAAAAATTGAACATTTCTATATTGAATATTTTACCTGTTATAGGTATAAACAGAAAGAACAAAAATGGCCATAGGAATAAAATCCCATTCAGCAAATCCCCTGCATAAATTTGACCTGAACCAGGAATAATTAGTGTTAATATTTTAATAATCTCTCTTTTTTTCTTTCTGAACTCATAGACTTTAAGTAGCCTTGCGATTCTTTCTTTAGATTCAAGTTCATCAAGCTTTATAATTGATCTGTAACATTGAGAACACATATTCCCCCAGTGTATATGTTTTTCACATTTTATGCAGAGAATTTTTCCACATCTGTTACACCTGTAAGCCCTGTTTCTGAAACGGCCTGTTATAATATAAAAAATAACTGCCATTACGATTGCTATCACTGGCATAAATGAAGCAGGCGCAATGGATAAACCCATAGTAAAAGAACCAGTTGCTTTGCCCAAAGTATATTCCATGAGAGTCTGCATAGGAATTACTTCATCAATAACAAATCTATTAGGATTTCTGCTAAATATTTCTCTGAAACGTGAAACTGCTTCACGGTCAAGTTTTTGTGCCTCGACGAAATATTTGTCGCCTTTTTCAAAATTTAATGTCTCTCTGTAAACCTGACTGAGATTATATAAGGTGCTTGCTAAGGGGACCAACTCAATTGATTTTTGATATAATTCCTTTGCCTTTTCGAAATCGCCAATAATAGTATAACAATTTGCAAGATTATTATAAGTTTTGGGATCAGTTTTCTGATTAAGAACTTTATTATATATATTTATTGCCTCACTATAATGTCCTTCTCGTTTCAATGCAAGAGCATATGAAAAGAGTTCAATTGGATTATTCTTATTTTGCAGAACCGAAATTGCATAACTATTTCCTTTTGATTCGTTGACCTGGATAACAGCCTTAACATCACCTGAGGCAGGCGCAATAAATCCGATTGAAAAAATATCGAAAATCCAGATTGCTGCTAAAAGAAAAAGAAGATAAAAATAAGCAACCAGCCGATCCCATTTTTTCATATAAAAGCTGATCAATATAAGTAAACCACCTAATACGTAAAGAGGACCGAAAATGGCAAATATCAGAATAAACAGTAGTAAAATTTTAGATTTTTCTTCTTTTATATCATGGGATACCAACGATATATCTTTTGGAAGTCTTATAATAATAATTACGAGGATTGAAATTAAAAATGAAAAAATAAGACTAACATACAGAGACGTAACCAATGAGAACATCCACCAGAAGTTTCTCTTATAGGCAGATATGCCCTGTATAATATAATCAATAGATTCGAAAATTCCATCAGTATTTAAGTGAAAACTTGCTTTTGATAATTCAAAATAAACAGCCGGAAGATCAGGAGAATAATGTAATGACTTTTCAAGGAGAGACTTCGCTTCTGTAGAATTCGTCCTTGATTTTTCTATCAGGAGGTATGAATATGGTTCAGAATTTTTTATCCCTTTATTGAGTTGTTCTTCATGTGAAATTTCACCTGAACATAAATGGGGAAAAATAATAATGCAGATGAAAAAAAAGAAGATAATTTTTTTCATCCCCTCTGCCCAATTCTCCTTTCTGTGCCTTTCAAAAGCCTCTGTATATTATCTCGATGCCTTATAAATATAAGGATAGCAATCATAATACCGATAATCAATTTCTTTTTATCATCGAAAATAAGAATATTGATTGGCAGAAGCCCAAAAGACAAAAGTGCTCCAAGAGATGAATACCTTGAAATAAAAACAACGAATAACCAGAGAAGAATTGTGATGATAGCTACCTCGGGGATATAAAAAATAAGAACACCAATGCTTGTTGCAACCCCTTTGCCTCCTGTAAAACTCAAGAAGAGAGAAAAATTATGTCCAAGAATCGCAGAAATTCCCATTAGACCTTCGTAAAATGCTCCAACCTCCAGATATCTGCCTATCGCGATTACCAAAGTACCCTTAAGGATGTCTCCTATAAGTGTTAATATTGCTGGCCATTTTCCTAAAGACCGTAAAACATTTGTTGCACCTATATTTCCACTTCCAACCTTCTTTAAATCAACACCTTTGGCCTTTGCTATTATTATACCAAAAGGAATTGAACCAATAATAAAAGATACAAACAACAATATGATAATTCTAATCATATCCATTTTTTAGATCTTTTTCCAGAAAGATATAGTATATTTAACTCCTGATACTATGGATAGAACCATTGCGATCCATATAAGAATTATACCAATATCATAGAGATGTATATTCACAATGCTTTTCATAAGAATCAGACAGATGATCGCAGTTATTTGAAGAGTGGTTTTTATCTTTCCTCCAGTTTCAGCCGGGATAATTATATCCTTTGAAAGTGCAACGACTCTCAAACCGGTAACAAGAAATTCTCTTACAATGATTATAATAGCTATCCATGCCTGAAGTCGTTCCATTTCTACAAGGACGATCAGTGCAGATATAACAAGGAATTTATCAGCAATCGGATCGAGAATTATGCCGAATTTTGTTACTTCACCAGAACGTCTTGCAAGGTAGCCGTCAAGAAAGTCTGTTATTGAAGCTATAATGAATATAAATGCACCAAAGACAGGATGCTGGTAAACGGTGAATAAAAAAACTGGAATCAAAATTATTCTGCTAAGTGTGAGTAAAGTCGGAAGATTAAATTTTAGAGTACTCACTGATAATATTTTCCCATAGATTTTTTGCTTTCAAAATTAAATCACATACCTCTCTAACAGCACCTCTGCCACCTCTGTTCTTTGTGACCATTTTTACAAAAGATTTAACATGTTTATCTGCATCTGAAACAGTAATAGGAAAACCACATTTTTTTAATAATGGTATGTCTACAATATCATCTCCAACATATGCAATCTGATGGTCGCCTATAGCATATTTTTTTACTATCCTATTATAAGCTTTTGTTTTGTCATAGCATTTCTGAAAAACGTCTTTGATCCCAAGCTCCTTTGCTCTTCTTTTCACTACCTCTGAATACCTACCTGTAATAAGCGCAACAACTATGTCATGCCTCAATAGCATTTTTATTCCATGTCCATCACGCACATGGAAACACTTTAATTCATTATCTTTATTGTCAAGAATAATACTTCCATCAGTAAGCACTCCGTCTACATCAAGGATAAGAATTTTGATGTCCTTTGCAATTTTGAAAAGTTCTTTTTTAAAAGCATTCTTCATGGTCAAAACAAAATTTACACATATTTCATTTATAACAAGCAGAGAAATTTTTGTTAGAAAGTATAACAAAAAGAAATAAAGAAATGTCATTGAAAGTGCAACGAAGCAATCTCGCTGTTAATTACAGTTTAACCCGAAAATGCAATTAGAATCTGAATAATTTAATAAATTCGTCAATACAAAGAAATTTTCGAGTAATGTATGCATTATTTGGGTTAAGCTTATTTTCTTAAATGCTTTTACATAACCCCCAAATTCATGAGAGCTTCTTTTAAAACGTTCACTGAAACTGGTTTTTCAAAATAATATGCAGCTCCTAATTGATATGCCTTCTCCATTATTTCCTGATTCCCATATGCTGTAAGTAGAATAACCTGCGTTTCAGGATTTTTTTCCTTTGTCATATTAATAATATTTAGACCTTCTTCTTTAGAAGTTCCTGTAAGTCTGAGATCTGTGATGATGACATCATATACTTTTTTTTCTAACATAGATTTAACTTCATTAAATGTTTCCGCTGTGTCAACATTAATCTTTGGACTCTGAAGAAATTTTTTAAAAGCCAACAGAAGTGCTTTTTCATCATCCACAAGAAGTATGTGACTCTTTTTCTGCCTTGTTTTAGCCATAATTAATTGTCAGTTCTTAAATAATACAAATAGAGCAAAATAAATGCCAGAAAATATCTGTCTCCAGAAATAAAGAATAATAAAAGGTTTTTTAGCTATCGTTAAATTTTGATAAATAAAATTTCACTTTTGTTGAAAATGATTATTAAAAATGAGAATTATGAGATGGAACGTTTTTTATATTAGGAGATTAGAATATCATTAAAAGTTACAATTCTATAAAGGATATAAATTATTTTTTCTGAAATTTTTTTAATTTCCTGTATAATGTTGCCCTTGAGATTCCCAATGCTTCAGATGCCTTGCGAGTATCACCATTAAATTGTTTGACTATAGCTCTTATATGATTTTCCTCAATATTATCAAGATTACTGAGTCTTTTATTTTTTTCTGATATGAAATAGCATGGTTCTAAACCAGGAAAATGTTCTGTTGAAAGAGTTTTACCCTGTGAAAGAAGAATTGCTCTTTCCAGAACATTTCTTAATTCTCGGATATTGCCGGGCCATGGATAGTTTTTTAGCATCTGAATAATTTCATCTGGGACTTCAGTATCATTATGCCCTAAATTTGTCAAAATCTTGCGGACAAATCCCGGAATATCTTCTGGCCTTTCCCTTAGAGGAGGTATTGTTATTGGCAGGACATTAATCCGAAAATATAAGTCTTTCCTAAATCTGCCATTTTTTATCTCTTCAACAAGATCATGATTTGTAGCACATATAAGCCTGAAATCGCTCGTCCTCATTTTAACTTCACCAAGACGACGGTATTGTTTTTCCTCAACAACTTTAAGAAATTGTGCCTGAACTCCTAAATCCATATCACTAATCTCATCGAGAAAAAGTGTTCCACCGTCTGCTACCTCGATCAATCCCTGTTTGTCATGAACAGCAGAAGTAAACGATCCCTTAGCGTGACCGAAAAGTTCACTCGCAAGTAAGTCTCCTCTGAGGTTTGAGCAATTTAATTCAACAAAAGGGCCAGAATATCGTGGACTATGATCGTGTAACCATTTTGCTAAAAACCCTTTCCCGGAGCCTGTCTCACCAAGCAACACAACTGGAGACTCATTTTCAGATGCGAGGGATATCATATTCATAACTTTTTTCATGACTGAACTTTCTCCAAAATACGGCTGATCTTTTCTCATCAAACGCTGAGTGGTTAGGTGTTTTCGTCTTAGATTACCTATCTCAAGACTTTTTCTGAGAAAAACATCAAGGTCTGCCATATTTACTGGCTTGGTAAGAAAATTATCAGCACCACGTCTCATCGCTTCAACTGCAACAGGGATATCACCATATCCTGTTATAATGACAAGTGCTACATCTGGATGGATTTCCCTTAATTCTGGTATCCAGTCAAGGCCATTGCCGTCCGGTAGATTAAGATCTAAAATAATAGCATCAAACCGTTGAGATGAAACTGCTTCCTTTGATTTTGATAGGGTATCAGCATCCTGAACTATATAGCCAACCTTTGAAAGATACCTTGATAATCCGAACCTCGTGCTTTCTTCGTCATCAATAATAAGAATCTTCGGATTCATTTTATCTCCTCATTAGCAATAGGTAACATAATTTCAACAGTACACCCCGGAGGTGGATTGTTATTATATATCAAAATTTCACCTCCATGAGATTCAATGATATGTTTAGTTAGACTGAGCCCCAGACCATAAGAGCCCTTCTGAGTTGTAAAAAATGGATCGAATACATTTTGAAGATTTTCAATTGGAATTCCGATCCCATGATCAACAATAAATATTTTAACAAATTTTCTATCATGTAATGACAAAATAAATTCGATTTCTTCATCTTCAGGACTATTCTGACAAGAATTCTTCAACAGATTGAGAAAAGCCTGCTGTAATCGAGAACTGTCTGCCATTACCTCTGGAAAGGTCTTTTCAGGAGACAGAAATAAATTTATTTTATGTTTCTGTGAAACACCCTCCTCTTTAAATAAATTTATTGCAGCCTTGCAAATTGTATACAGAGACTCTTTATGAAAATTTGATGGGTATATCGGTCTTGCAAGATCTAATAAATCATTCATTAATTTTGATAAACGATCGACCTGTTTTTTTATATGCTCAAGGAAAATTTTATATTCTGGATTATCCCCGATATCCTGGAATAAGGCTTCTGTAATTGCCAGTATTGAGTTCAATGGATTTCGGACCTCATGGGCAACACCAGCAGCAAGCTGTCCGAGCAGCTTTATCTTATCCATCTGTCGAAGTTTTTCCTCAGAGCGCTTCAGGTTAGTTATATCTTTCTGATAAACAATGATGTATATAATATCACCATAATCATCACAGACAATTGACCCTGTGCAAAGAACATTAACAATCTCACCATTTTTACAAACTATATCTACTTCTTCACTATTAACTTTATTTTTTAGAAGCACAGGAAATTTTTGTGCAAAAATTTCCTGTGATGCAGGGCTAAAAATTTTTTCGATGCTCAAACCGAGTATCTCTTCTTCTGTATATCCCGTTCGGTTTAATACAGCTCTATTGACTTTTAAAATAGTCCCCCGTTCATCGAGTAAATATAAAAAATCTGTGGTAGTGTCAAATAACGAAGTGAGTATTTTATAACTATCCCTTTGAGTAATATTTTTTCTTTTTTCTTTCAATCTTTTCCTTTCTGGTTTTAATTTTATGTATATCATATGAAGGGATATTTTTTCCATTCTACTTCCCTTTGGCAAAGGTGGATATCAATGGGTAGTTTATTTTGCTGCGGATATTGAATAAACTTGCCTTCAAAGAATTATTTTAGAAAACAGTGACATGATATAATAAGTTCAATCTTTGATTAAATAAAAAAGGAGCTAAACATGGGGGAATTTATTAATACTGAAAAATACTCTGTCCCTGCAGAAAAACTTCGCTGGATATGTCCGGAAAATATGTTGCAGTTTGCCTGTACAGAAGATATTCAGCCACTAAGGGATTTTATTGGACAGGATAGAGCAATAGATGCTATTAAATTTGGGCTTTCTCTTGAAAGGGCTGGATATAATCTTTTTTTAACAGGCCTTACTGGCACAGGGAAGGCAACAACTGTAAAGGAGATGCTTAAAAGATTTCTTATTGAAAAGAAAGAAAAGGGAACCAAGTATCATTCTTACGACTGGTGTTATGTATATAATTTTTCTGATCCTGACCAGCCAAAAATCCTGAAATTGTTGCAGGGCGGTGGGAAAGATTTCCAAAACCATATGGAAAGATTGCTCAAGAGGTTAAAGGAAGAGATACCCAAGACTTTTGGAAGCGAACAGCATAACAAGAGAAAACAGGACATTATGGAAGAGCATCAGCGCCTGTACCAGAATGCTATGGATGAACTGGAAAATATAGCAAAAACAAAAAACCTTATGGTTCAACTTTCTCCAAGTGGTGCTATTGTAATTCCATTGGTAGATGGAAAGCCATTATCACGAGAAGATTTTCTGTCTCTGCAAAAAGACGAAAAAGATGCGATAGAGGCAAAACGTCTGGAAATGATGAGAAAGGTCGAAGAGACTTATACAAGGTTGCGTGAAATTGAAAAGGAAATAAGTGAAAAAATGAGGGAGTTAGACCAGAAAGCTGGTGAGTTTGCAATTGCAAATCCTTTTGAAGAGATTATTGCAAAATACAGAGAATACCCTGAAATATTGCATTTTCTTGAAGAAGTAAAAAAATACACTCTTTCAAGATTAGACTTATTCCAACAGGTTTCTCCTGATTTTCAGCCGTCCAGCTTTCCGATTGGACATGGTGATCCTTTTATAGCCTATAAGGTTAATGTATTTGTTGACAATAGTTCGACAGTAGGGCCTCCAATCATTTTTGAGCCTAATCCAAACTGGTTTAATATGTTTGGGAGGATAGAAAGAAAAGCAATTATGGGGACATATATGAGCGACCATACCATGATTAAGTCAGGTGCTGTCCATCTCGCAAACGGAGGCTATTTATTATTAAATATACGGGATGTTCTTATGAATGCAGGTGTCTGGGAGGGACTGAAGAGGGTTATAAAGACAAAGGAGATACGTGTTGAAGACCCATGGGAACAAATGGGTTTCATAACACCGCAGGGAATGAGAACTCAACCAATGCCTGTAGAGTTCAAAATTATTGTTATGGGGGATGATTCGATATATCAACTCCTGACAATGTATGATGAAGATTTCTGGGAGATGTTCAAGGTGAAGGCTGATTTCGATTCCCAGATGGAAAAAACAGCTTACAATATAAAGGCATATGCGTGTTTTATAAGTTCATGCTGCAAAGATGAGAAACTGTTGCCATTTGACCGTTGTGGTGTTGCAAAGATAATAGAACATGCAGTAAGGACAGCAGGTGATCAGGAAAAATTATCTGCAAGATTCGGTCCGATCAAGGATTTGATTATTGAATCAGATCACTGGGCAAGAGTTTCTCAAAGCCAGATAATCAAAGGAGAGCATGTTGAAAAGGCGATTAGAGAAAAAATTCACAGACTTGACCTTATAGCCGAGCATATTCGTAAGATGATTTTGGAAGGGACTATAATGGTAGATGTTGATGGTGAAGTAGTCGGTCAGGTGAACGGACTTTCTGTTTATGACTTTGGGATATTCAGTTTTGGCCGTCCTAACCGCATAACAGCAAAAACATTTTTAGGAAAGCGTGGAGTAATCAATATAGAAAGGGAATCCCAGCTCAGTGGTCGAATCCATGACAAAGGTGTGCTCATCCTCTCAGGCTATCTCGGATGGAAATATGCGCAAGACAAACCATTATCTCTTTCAGCAAGTATCTGTTTTGAACAGTCATATTCAGGAGTAGAAGGAGATAGTGCCTCTTCAACTGAACTTTATGCAATCCTTTCAAGTCTCTCAGGACTACCCATTAAACAGTATATCGCTGTCACTGGTTCTGTAAACCAAAAGGGGGAGGTTCAACCTATTGGGGGAGTAAACCACAAAATTGAAGGGTTCTTTGATGTTTGTAAGGAAAAAGGACTCACAGGCAAACAAGGTGTCATGATTCCACACTTCAATATTCGACATCTGATGCTTCGTGAGGATGTCATACAGGCAATTAATAAAAGGGCCTTTCATATATATGCAGTAAAAAGTATTGACGAAGGCATAGAGATCCTCACAGGAGTTCATGCAGGTGAGAGGCTTGCTGACGACACATACCCGGAGGGAACAGTAAACTATTTTGTAGACAAACGTTTGAAAGAGTATGCCGAGAGGTTGAAGGGTTATACTGTCTCTGAGTGAGAGGAATGCTGATATTAGCATCGATTAGTTTTGTCTTTTTATTGTTCATCTTTCCTGGAACGACTTTTTCAGAAATAACCGTTCATGACACAATCGCTCTCAAAGGCGAAGTAACAATGATCAGCGCTGAGACAAAAGGGAAGATTCTCAGACGCGGCGGAGAGATTGTTGAGTTCATTGTAAATGGTAACTCCATCGGGAAAAGCCTTTCAGGCGGAGACGGATATGCATACAAGCAATTTATTCCTTTAAAAACAGGGCTATATCGAATAACTGTAAAATCGGGTAAAGAAGAAAACAGAGGGTCACTTCTTTCTGTGAAAAAAGGAGCGCGTATTATATTCATCGATTTAGAGCACGGTTTATTCGAAGGACTTTTTTCAAAAAAACCGCGAGATGGAAGTCAGAAGGCTATCAGCCTATTATCAAAAAAGTTTCACATTATATTTCTTCAAACAGGGCTTATGAATATAAATCTATCCAAGACCTGGCTTAAAGACAATGGGTTCCCAGATTTACCTGTAATTCAATGGAATCAGGGCTCAGTGTTTAACGAGATAAGAGAAAAGGGGCTGAAGATCTGGGCGGTTATCGGTAGTGAACAAGTCATAGAATCAGCAGAAAAATTCAAACCTAAATCATTCAGTTTCAGAGAAATCGAAGGTGCAGAAACTGTTAAAAACTGGGATGAAATTTATAGAAAATTGAAATAATATTTCAAAATATAGCTAATTTGACAGATTCACAATTAAAAATCAATAATTAACTATGTCAATGCGATATAATTCTTTTGGCTCATATATGAAAAAACGTTTCAACGCAAACGTTTATAAAGTGATCGTAGATGCAGGATTTAATTGTCCCAACAGAGATGGTAGATTAAGTAATTCTGGTTGTATTTATTGCAATAATAACAGTTTTAAGCCTGATTATTGCAGACCAACAATATCAATCAGCAAACAAATAGAAGATGGCATTTCATATATGCGGAAACGATATAATGCGTCACTATTTCTTGTTTACTTCCAACCTTTTACGAACACATATGCGCCGGTGAAAAAATTAGAGCATCTATACAGAGAAGCCCTATCCAGAGATTCTGTAATCGGGCTCACGATAGGCACAAGGCCAGACTGTATAGATGAGGAAAAGATATCACTTCTTGAATCACTATCGAAAGATTACTTTATACTTATTGAATACGGCATGCAATCAATGTATGACAAATCTCTTAAATTTATAAATCGTGGACATGATTACAGAACTTTCTTAAAGGCTATAGAACTTACAAAAGGCAGGAATATATTCATCGGTGCTCACCTCATCGTCGGTTTACCCACTGAGACCAGAGAAGAAATGCTTTTAATGGCAGATGAGATTTCCCAGCTACCGATAGATTTCTTAAAGATACACCATCTTCAAGTGATTAAGGATACACCGCTTGAGTTCATATACAGAGATAGCCCTTTCCATTTATTTGAATATGAAGAGTACCTAGATTTTCTCATTGATTTTATAGAAAGACTTTCCCCCCATATAGTATTAGAGAGGCTTTTTTCCACAGCGTCTGATAATATTCTTATAGCTCCGCAATGGTATAAAAGCAAACAGGAGATTTTAAACGCTATCGTAAGAAATCTCGAGACCAAAGATACCTATCAAGGTAAGAAATGCAGGTTAACATCACTCTCGACCAGGTTGAATAAAGCGTAAGTAAGGAAGGATTATTTTATGAAAAAAATTATTGCTGTTATAGGGGGAAGAAAAGTTGGGAAAAGTCTTCTTAAAGAAGCAGAAGAAGTTGGAAAATTGATTGCTTTGAGAGGAGCAATCTTAATATGCGGTGGACTAATCGGTGTCATGGAGTCTGCTTCAAAAGGTGCAAAATCTCAGGGTGGGATAACAGTGGGCATCCTTCCTCAGAATGATACAAAAGAAGTGAATCCTTATATAGATATTCCTATAGCAACCGGATTAGGCATAGGAAGAAATGTTATTATAGCTCGTTCAGCAGATGCCCTTATTGCTGTAGGTGGTGAATACGGAACACTTTCAGAGATTGCATTTGCACTTCAAATGGGCAAACCAGTAGTAGGCATAAAGACATGGGATATAAATGGTGTCATTCACGCTGAAAATGCAGTTGATGCTGTAAACAAAGCCTTTGAGCTATTAGGGTCTTATTAGGGACACATCCCATATTTCTTGGCAATAGAGTAGTTATTCGCAATAGCAGTTGCAACAGGTTTTTCACATCATGTTATCCAGAGAGAACAATAAAAAGAGAAGGTCTTTTTTGATAAAAAAGACAGGGAGCAATATTTATCATTACTTAAAAAATATACAGATAAATGGAAATCGCCAATCCTTGC
Organism: Nitrospirota bacterium; assembly: GCA_013388455.1. NCBI lineage: Bacteria > Pseudomonadati > Nitrospirota > Nitrospirota bacterium. Next base: position 34,362 of record JACAFF010000031.1, on the reverse strand, counting down.
ATATTGTCTCATCAGAAATCATGTTCACTTGCTAACAAGACCGAAAGAACAAGAATCATTATATAAGATGATACAGAGTGTTACACACAGTATATAAACAGGAAATACAGAAGAACAGTTCGGTTATGGGAAAACAGATACCATTCCTGCATAGTAAATAAAGAAAAGTATTTGTGGGCAGTGGTAAGGTAGATTGAACAAAAACCCATACAAGCAAGGATAGTAAAAAAGGAGGAAGATTTTCCATATTCAAGTGCAAGGGCTCAAGTAAAGGGTTGCAAGAGATAAAGTATTAGGTGAAGACCTTTTTGAAAAAGGACAGAAAAAAGACTATATAGAATTTATCAGAGTAGGTATTCCAGAAGAAGAAAAGAATAAATTAAGGTACTCCACAAGAACAGGCAGACCTCTTGGTAGTGAAACATTTATAAGAGAGCTGGAAAAGAAACTTGATAGGAGATTTAGCTTAAAGTTGCCAAGAAGACCAAGAAAAAAAGAACAAAAATAAAATGTGGGATGTGTCCCTATTTAACTCCTATTTAACTATAATGATAATGGATGTTATAATTAACTGCAAACTCTTGTGCCCCCTTAGCTCAGTAGGATAGAGCACAGGTTTCCTAAACCTGGTGTCGCAGGTTCAATTCCTGCAGGGGGTACCATTTTTTAAGGAGTTGCAGGCTTTTCTTCGGTTTATGCTCTCCTTGCAATTAAGCCTTAACAGAATAATATCTATTCAAAGGATACAGGAGTAATCATCCTCTCCCATCAGGATACATATTTAATTTTTTCTTTAATTCTGGATTCAGCACTGTTTTCATTACAAAATCAGACTGCGCAAATTGATCTTTCATCTTTATAATGAGCCATTCTTTCTGCTTCCCTGACATTTTTATTAATGTGAATGCGCCCTTTAGCTTCCTGCCCTTAAGATGAATTTCTAATCTTCCCTCCCTGATACCACCTTTAAGTAAAGTATACTCACCGCTGTCCCAGATTACTACAACTCCTGAACCATACTGACCATCCGGAATAATACCTTCATAAGAGACATATTCGAGCACATGGTCTTCCACCATTATTGCAAGCCTTTTGTCCTTTGGATTCATCGAAGGACCTTTAGGAACAGCCCACGATTTCAAAACTCCATCCATCTCAAGCCTGAAATCAAAATGCAGATGGGTTGCATGATGTTCATGAACTACAAACTTTGGCATTATGTACTAATTATAACGTATGGAGATTATAAATAACTTATGTAGACTATAAATAATGATAGCTTATAAGCGAACCCTATTTTGAGATAGGTTCTTATTGAAATGACTTATTTTTAATTTTTAAAATGTCATTTATGAGGCTAAAGCTTCTCTTTATCAATCCGTGGATATATGACTTTGCAGCAATAAACTTATGGTCATTACCACTCGGAATGTATGAGGTAACAAAATATCTGTGTAGATACGTTCTATCAATAGAGTCCATAGATTGCATGGACACTTATTACCAGAAGAAATTCGGCACAGGTAAATATCGAAAAGAGATAGTAGAAAAACCTGAATGCCTTAAATCAATTCCCCGTAAATATGGCAGATATGGAATTAGCATCGATGAATTCAAAAAAAGACTATCTAATTGTGTTTTTCCAGATATTGTACTTGTCACATCTATAATGTCATACTGGTATCCAGGTGTGCAGAAGGTCGTAGAGATCCTGAGAGATTTTTACAGAAACATACCTATAATCCTTGGTGGCATCTATGCAACTCTATGGCATAAACATGCAGAAGAAAAATCAGGTGCAGACTTTGTTTACAGGGGTTCTATCAGCGAAGCTATTTCCACTGCATTCAATAAATTCGGCTTAGTCTTAAAGAACTCAAAGGTTCTTGAACGACAAGCCATTACAGATAAATTTAAATATGCTTTTGCTCCAGTTCTTACAAGCATGGGATGCCCTTTCCGGTGTACTTATTGTGCTTCAAGCCTTTTATCCAATGAATTTATTCAGCTTCCTGTGGATAAAGTTCTTATTGAAATTCTGAATTTTGCTTCAAAAGGTATTCGTGACTTTGCTTTTTATGATGATGCACTGCTTGTAAATAGCAACTCTCATATAAAACCACTTTTAAAAGAGATAATATCAAGAAAACTAAATATTCGGTTTCATTGCCCGAATGGTCTTCATGCAAGGGCAATTGATGATGAGCTTGCGTATCTTATGAAAAAGGCTGGATTCGTTACGCTTCGTCTAAGTCTTGAGACTGTGAATACCGAAAGACAAAAAAACACAGGGGGAAAAGTAAATTCAATGGAATTAAGAAATGCGATTTCTCACCTGAAAAAAAATGGATTCACAAAAGAACACATCGGCGTTTATCTTATGTATGGACTACCAGGTCAGGATATCGATGAGGTAAAGGCTGGAATTGATTTTATAAAAAGCCTTGATGTCAGAATAAATCTCACCGAATTTTCACCAATACCCGGAACTCAATGCTGGGATGAGCTTGTCAGGAAATGTGTTATCACTGAAAAACTGGATCCTTTACTTACGAATAATACTGTCTTTTCTTATCTGTTCTCTGGATACAGCCATAAAGAGATTGAAAACATTAAATCAAATGTCAAAAACCATAACGCAATTATTCAGACATGAATTTTTCAGGTTAATTAAATTTCGAATGTCTCACCCTTGTCAGGCACATGGGTTGTGAAACCAAACTTTTCTTTTACCAAATCCCTGAAAGACATAGCCACTTCTTCTTCCCCATGGACTATAAATACCTCTGGAGTGTTTTTAAAGTAGGAGAGCCATTCAATAAGTTCTGCTCGGTCTGCATGAGCTGAAAAACCGTTTATCGTGTATATCGAAGCATTTACAGCTATCTCTTCACCGAGTATATTAACAGACTTTTCACCATCAACAATTTTCCTTCCGAGTGTTCCTTTGCCCTGAAATCCAACAAAGATAATACTGCATTCAGGTCTCCAGAGATTATGTTTAAGATGATGCTTAATTCTTCCTCCATCGCACATCCCGCTTCCAGCAATGACAATGATACCTGATTTTATTTTGTTCAGAGACATAGATTCCTGGGTATTTTTAACAAAATGCAATCTTAGAGAACTATCTATACTTTTCTGGGAGAAGAGTCTTATTGCTTCTTCGTCATAACATTCAGGGTGAGCGATATATATCTTCGTAACCTCTTCTGCAAGGGGACTGTCGAGATAGACATTTATATTATAGAGTCGCTTTTCACGCACAAGATTATTGAAAATATAAAGTAAGTCCTGGGTTCTTCCCACTGCAAACGATGGGATAAAAACATTGCCGCCTCTCTTGAATGTAATTTTAATTGCATCAACAAGCTCATCAATGCTTTCTTTCAAAGGTTTATGTAATCTATTTCCATATGTGGATTCCATCACTATATAATCAGCCTCTGCAGGTGCAAATGGATCTTTTACTATGGGATTCCCCTTTTTCCCTATATCTCCTGAAAATACTATCTTCTTCGCCTCTTGGCCATCCTGTGCCCAAAGTTCGAGCGTACTTGAGCCAAGGATATGCCCTGCATCCAGGAATCTATATTTTATGCCGTTTCCCAAATTATATATATGATCATACTGTTTTACTTCAATAAGCGGAACAACTTCCCTTACATTATCTGATGTATATAAAGGTTGAGAAGGAGGTCTTCCTGCTCTTTGTGCTTTTCTGGTAAGCCATTCTGCGTCACTTTCCTGAATGTTAGCTGAATCATAGAGCATTAATTCAAGAATGTCTCTGGTGGCAGACGTTGTAAAGATCTTACTCTTGAAGCCTTCTCTTACGATCTTTGGAAGCATCCCTGAATGGTCAAGATGAGCATGAGTAATAAAAATATAATTAATCTCCTCCGGGCGGAAATCAAAAGCGGCTCTATTTATCTCATCAGCCCCTTCTCCCTGATACAATCCACATTCTACAAGAATCTTCAGTTTGTTGCATTCCATATAGAAGCATGAACCTGTAACAGTCTTCGCCCCACCAAGAAATTTAAGTTTCATTCTCTCACCTATAATCCATCACACACCTGTTTAATTCCTGTATCTATCACTGTCTCTGGTGTTAGCATCCATTGCAATAACCACTCGCCATTATCATCTCTTTTCAAGCATACAACTCCTGCCATTCTGAAGGAAACTACATTTTTATTCACATCACCACTGAGTAAGAATGAAGTCAGTCTTCCGAGGTGTGGGAGATGACCAACAAGCATTACATCCTCAGGAATATCTTTCAGCCGGTTTCCCCAAATATAAGGGTCATCAAGTGGAGATAATCCATCTACCTCTGATATTCCTTTCGATGGTTTGAGATTTTTTGCAAGGATTTCAGCAGTTTGTCTCGCCCTTAATTTTTTGCTGTGGAATATCTTATGCAATGCAAAATTCAGATTTGACAGATAAGAAGCTACCTTGTGGATATCCTGAATGCCTTTTTCAGAAAGAGGCCGTGTCGGGTCTATCTCTTCTTTTTTTGCCTCTGCGTGTTGAACAAGATAGAGAAACATATCAAACCTCCTTAATCTAAATTATCATTCTGCAACAATATCTATTTTTTCCCTTTTATATCTTATATATTCAACAATACCTATCAGACTTCCTGCAGTAATGGTTATAAACCAGGAGAGTGAAATAGCGGTTGCAATCTCTGGTTTGATTCCTAAAAGCCCAAAAAAAAGCACAAAGGCACCTTCTCTTATTCCAATGCCTGAAATAGAGATGGGTAGTGTAGTAAAAAGAATTATAAGTGGAAGAAATACCATATAAATAACAAATGGGATATGAAGCCCGATGCCGATCGTGAGGGAATAAACAGCGAGTATTCCTGCGAACTGTATTAATATTGACAATATTGCAGCTTTCAATATAACCTTTTTTTGGTTCAGGTAAGAATGGAAGTAATCATAAAAACCAGATAATACACTTATTTTTTCACCTAAACGCAGACCGAAGATTATGTAACTACCAATAATAAAGATTACCACAATAACAGGAAGGATAAAAGTTATTTGCGAATTCTGAATATATCTATAACCAAACGGATATGCGAACGCACCCATAGCTATCAGCACTGCGAATCCGATATATCTATCCATAAAAATAGAAGATAAAGTAAGGTTACTCTTTCCAGTTGCCTGATACAGATAAAAAGCCTTTACTGCATCACCTCCGATAATTCCGGGTAGAAGTGTATTAAAAAAAGCGCCTATCATATATAATGAAAAAAGCTTCTTTAATTTAAATATCTTTGGTAGAAGAAGTTTCCACCTTACAGCAGATAAAAATTGTGCAACTATATAGAGAATAATTGCAAATATGAATGCAAATATATTGACATCCTTCAAGATGCTAAAAACCTTTTCTGGTCCTGTCTTCGATAAAACAACATAAAGGAGTATTGAGCTTACTGTAAATTTGAATATAAAAAAAAGTATTTTATTTGCTTTCAGGGCCAATGATTTTCTTTATTACGTATATTGGTTTTTTCTGGCTTTCATGATAAACTCTCACAAGCATCTCTCCCAAGAGCCCCATACCAATAAGCTGGATTCCTACTATAATCATAAGGGCTCCGAAAAGGAGAAGAGGTCTGCCTCCAATATCCCGTCCATAAATAAACTTATCAATGGTAAGATAAAGGGACACAAGAAAGCCTATGCTACCGCTGATAACTCCGAGGGGCCCGAAGAACTGAATCGGCTTTGTAGAAAAGCTCTGTAGAAATTTTACTGTTATAAGGTCTAAAACCACTTTTATTGTTCTTGAAATTCCATATTTCGATTTTCCCCTGAGCCTCGGGTGATGAATTGTCTCAACTTCTGCAACCCTTACCCCGTACCAGCTTGCAACAGCCGGGATGAACCTATGCATCTCTCCGTAAAGTTTCAGGTTTTTTATTACATCCCTTCTGTAAGCCTTCAGAGAGCAACCGTAATCATGAAGTTTAACACCGGTTACTTTACTGATAAGCCAGTTAGCTATTATTGAAGGTATCCTCCTGGTAAAAAACGGGTCTTTACGCTTCTTCCGCCAACCACTAACGAGGTCATGATCCTTTATAAGTTCAAGCAACTTGGGTATATCTGCAGGATCATTCTGCAAATCCCCATCCATTGTAACAATAATATCCCCACGCGCAAAATCGAATCCTGCAGCAAAAGCAGCAGTCTGGCCAAAGTTTCGTCTCATGCTTAATACAAGAACCTGACTGTCTTTTTTTTGAATCTCCTCGAGGATTGAAAGGGTTCTGTCATTACTTCCATCATCAATAAATAATATTTCATACTCCATATTGAGAGTATTAAGTGTCTCTTTCAACTTCTGATGAAGCAAACTTATATTTTCTTCTTCATTATAAAGCGGTATTATTATTGAGAGTGTCATTAATAAGTCTCCGGCTTTTCTTCTTTCATACCCTTAAAATCATAACACAGGAATATTGTGTATTTCTTTTGATCAGGTTGTCTCTTAGTATAAGCTTTAAAAACCCTTTTCTCAACCTTATGAAATGCTGATGCTAATTTAACGGGCATATTTCTGTCTCCTATCCTCACAAAGATTGCATCATAATGAATAAGCTGATTAAACCCTGGCCACAGGTCATACTGGTTCATCCTGCGACCAAGATTTGCACAATACGTAATAGGATGACCTTTAACATAAAATGCCAGTTCACTTGATACCTGATAGCTATCAGAAAATATGAATACCTGTCGGTTTGTTCGCATTTCTTCGTATATTTTTGTAATTTCTTCACCAAGCTCTTTCCACCCACGAAGCCTTGCTGCTGGGTCTAAATTATCAGGAAGATTCAGGATGGATGGATAATGTGCTAACGATGTTATGATTAAAGTTAATATAATTGCTGATGCTGTGAGAATTGTTTTGCCATCTTTAAAGCACATCTTTAAAGTTGACTCTACAGTGACTAAACTTCTTAAATAGAATGCAGAAAATGCAATAACTCCTGTTATGTAACCTGGTAATGCCCAGTTTGCCTGCACTTTCGCTTGAAGACTCTTTAAAAGAAAAAAGAAAATTACTGGAACAGAAAACCAGAATAAAAATTTCCCGGCATCTTTCTTTTTCAATTTCCAGATAGATATTGCCATAAGAATAAATAAAAGTGGTGTTATCACTCCTATCTGGGAACCTAAAAATTCAATGAAACTCATCAGCGACAGCCTGAAACCTTCTTCCACATGAGCCTGTCCTGCTGTATGCTTAAAAGTTATCCAGTTATTTTCATGATTCCACAAAAGCACAGGGCTGAAGACAATAAGACTGATTATGAAAGACAGATAAGGGCCTTTAGTTAGCAATAATTTTCTTTTATCTTTTTTAATCAGGAGAAAAAGAAATGCACATGGATAAAAGAAAGCCATAGTATATTTAGTTAAAAGACCGAGTCCGATTGAAAGCCCAAGTGCTCGCCAAAAAACGCCAGCCCACCTCTGTTCTTCGTTTTGTAAGGGGTGGGGTAGAGAGGGATAATCAATTGCTTTGCAAAAAAGATACATTGATAGCACCCAGAAAAAAATAAAAGGTGAGTCTATCGTAAATATTATTCCAAAAGTTGAAAAGAGCGGTATTATCTGAAGCATAATGGCTGAAGAAAGTCCCACTTCTGCATCAAAAAGTTTTTTCCCGAGTTTATAAAGAATTATACTGCTGAGTGCTGAAAAAATAACTGCCATGATTCTGATACCGAATACAGTATCTCCAAATAAAAAAGTCCCCAGATAGATCAGGTATGCTATCATGGGTCCTTTTGAGTAATAACTTAAATCAAGTCTGCGAGACCATTCCCAGTAATGTGCTTCATCAGGACTTAAATCAAGAGGCCCGTTGAGAATATAGTAGATACGAAATAAGCTTAAAGCAGTAAGAAATAGAATCAATACAGTAGAGTATGGTTTTTTCTGAAACTTTTCAGCTGACCACTGATATAACTTTAAGAGACTGAATGATGTTATTGTCCCTAAAAATGTTCCGGCAATCACATCTGACATATAATGGGCACCTACATAAACTCTTGAAAAACCTACCAATATAGCAATTATAAGAAAAGCATATCGTAATTTATCTCTGAAAAGAAGGATGAAAGGCATTGCAAATGCAAATGCATTGGTTGCATGATTCGAAGGCATTGAAAATGACTTCCCGCATCCAACCAGTGTTCTTACGTTTTCAAAAGCATTACATGGTCTCACACGTTCAAAATAATCTTTAAATATTTGCGCAGCCCAATCAGCAATTAAAAGAGAAGTTATTGCAATAAAAAATGTTATGAAGGCTGTCTTTTTATATTTCCCGAAAAACCACAGAACAAATGGAAGAAAAAAAAGATATGCCCTTTTAGTAATAACTGGCATAATGATATCAAATAAGCTATTTTGTAGATTGTGGTTGACATAAAAAAAGATAAAAGTATCAACGTCAGGAAGATTCATTCAGTTTTTTTACTCACATTGTATATTTGCTCTTTTCTGATGTTTAGCAACCCATTTTATTATTTCCTGAACCATTGCTTCAATAGTTGATTTTTCAGGCATGATATGAACATTAAGGCCTGCCTTTTCTATTGCTTTTGCTGTAACAGGTCCTATAGCAGCAATCGTAATTCCCTTAAGGAGTTCATCTGCATCCTTACCCATAATTTCCAGAAAGTTATTGAATGTTGAAGCACTTGTAAAAGTAGCAATAGAAACTTTTCCTTCTTTTAAAAACCTCTTCAATCTTTTACCATGAGACTCTGGTTTTACTGTCCTGTATGTTACAGGCACTTCTATTTCCCCACCGAGTTCTCTTACCTTATCAGGGAATACTTCTCTTGCAAGCTCTGCTCTTGGTAGTAAAAATTTCTTTCCCTTTAAAGCTCCTGAGCCGCTTGTGTTCTCAGCTTCTTTCACAAACGACTTTATTAGTCCTTCAGCTTTAAATTCTTCCGGGATTAAATCAATCCTTAACCCGTATTTTCTTATTTCATCAGCAGTCTTTGTGCCTATAGCACAAATCTTAATCCCTTTCAGATCTCTAATGTCTCTTTCCTTTTCAAAGAACCTCTGAAAAAAATATTTAACTCCATTTCGACTCGTGAATATAAGCCAATGATATGTTTCTATTTGATCTATCGATTTATCAAGATCATTATAATTCATTGGAGGCACTATCTTGATAGTCGGGAATTCTATAATCTCTGCGCCAAGTTCTTCAAGTAACTCAAACCCCTCTGAATGCTCCCTGGTAACAAGTATTCGCCAACCGAACATCTGTTTTTTTTCATACCATTGTAGAGAATCTCTAAGTTTTACAACTTCGCCAACAACCATTACTGCAGGAGGCTTTATCTCATTTGCTTCTATCACGCTTGAAATTTCTCTAAGTGTGCTTATTACAGTAGTCTGATCTGGTCTTGTTCCCCATCTGATAACAGCTACAGGTGTTTCGGGTGAACGACCATTTTCTATCAATTTATTACAGATATCATCAATTTTTCTGACTGCCATAAGGAATACAAGTGTGCCTATACCAGTAGCGATATTCGGCCAATCTATACTGCTTTCCTTTTTTGTAATATCTTCATATCCGGGCAGAACAGCAAATGACGAAGAATATAACCGGTGAGTTAATGGAATACCTGCGTAGGCAGGAGCTGCAATTGCAGAACTCACTCCCGGAACTACTTCGAATTCAATTCCTTCCTTTGAAAGCACTTCTGCTTCTTCCCCTCCACGTCCGAATACAAATGGGTCACCACCTTTCAGCCTGCATATTGTTTTTCCTTCCTTAGCCTTATGCACAAGAATACTATTAATTTCTTGCTGCGTTAAAGTATGATGTCCACCACGTTTTCCTGCGTAAATAAACTCGGCATCATGATTTATATAATTGAGCACCTGTGCATTAAGGTGAAAGTCATAAATCACCACTCCTGCCTTTTGAAGACATTTTAACCCTTTAATAGTCAAAAGCCCAATATCTCCAGGCCCGGCACCAACTAAATAGACTTTACCATTCATAATTTTATTATTCTCTTTGCAAAAACTTGAATATATTAACTTAAAAATGCAATTTATTCATACCTGTTCAAAATAAATAATTTGGCAAGCTGGAAAGCATGAAAGGTGACTCAATTTAAATAGCAAAATCACGGGTAATCCTGATCTCGAAGGCTTTCAGGACGGTGTCAAATCAGAAAATTTTTATTTCCTGTATATTTTTATGCTTAACATAAGGAATTAATTACTTAACTTATCAATATAACACTGGTTATTTCTGATTCATTGCTTCACGAAGAGCCTTACCTACCTTAAAATGTAGGACTCTCTTGCCAGGCACCTCAACCTTCTCACCTGTTTTTGGATTTCTTGCCCTTCTGGGTCTTCTGTTCTTTGGTTTAAAATTTCCAAACCCTCTTATTTCTATTTTTTCTCCTTTAATTAGTGCTTCTTTTATACTATCAAACACTGTCTCTACAACAATTTCAGTCTGTTTTCTGGTAAGGCTTCCAACTTTCTCAGCAACTTTTTCTATCAGAACTGACTTAGTCATAAAACCTCCTTATGTTAAATATTACGATTAAAAACCCTATTTAATATTAAGTTTAATTAAAGCAATTTGGTTATTGGTCATTAATATTTATTATGGTATAAATAAATATTTTATCCTCAAAGTCGGAAATACATCTGTAAATTCTTTTGGTATCGATCCTCTCAAAAAATTGATAATAGAGAATTTCTCTTCCTTTGTAACAACAACTGGCTCCCCTTTAATACCTGAAAGCGTGGCAGCAATCTTAACAGCATCTTCAATGTTACCAAGTTCATCTATTAATCCTATTTTGAGAGCCTGTTCCCCTGTGAAGATCCTCCCATCAGCGATTTTTTTCACATCTTCATGTAGCATTTTTCTACCTTCTGCAACAGCAGAAATAAATTGTTCGTGAACATTATCGAGCACACTCTGAAGAATTTCCCTTTCCTCTTTTTTTATTCCTCTGAATATCGATGCTATATCCTTATGTCGTCCACTTTTAACTACCTCTGTCCGTATCCCGAGTTTGTTCATGAGTCCCTCAAGATTAGGGATTTCCATGATTACTCCTATAGAACCTGTCAAAGTTCCCGGATTTGCAATTATTCGTGAAGCAGGAGATGCTATATAATAACCACCTGATGCAGCTACTGATCCCATTGATACTACAACCTTCTTTTTTGCAACTGCTTTTCTTACTTCTTCATATATCTCTTGCGCTGGTGCTACTGCTCCACCAGGACTGTCAATACGTAAAACTATTGCCTTAATAGTTTGGTCCTTTGAATATTTTTTTATTTCCTCTATTGCCTCCTTTGAATCAAAAATAGGGCCCTCAATTCTTATTAGAGCTATCCGTTCACCTATTGGAAGATTGTTTTGAATTGCAACGATGGCAAGACTAATAATAATCAGCAAAACAAAAAGTACAAGAAAAGCAATCAGAAATTTCTTCATTCCCTGTTCCTTTTCAAGTTTTTCATGCTCAAACCAATTTTTCTCTCCTGACAGTCAACCTTTATGATTCGTACATCTACTTTATCTCCTGGTTTCAAAGATTCTTCTGTCTTACCTGAGGTTTTAACTATCTCAGAGGAATATATGAGACCTTCCACTCCACCCTCAAGTTCAACAAATATGCCAAAATCAGTAATCATTAATACCTTGCCTTCACATTCATTACCAAGCTTGAATTTTTCTGGGATTTCACTAAGCCATGGATCAGGCATAATTTGTTTTAAGCCGAGTGCCATTCTCTCTGATTCAGGTTCTATGCTAAGAACGATTGCATCAACTTTTTGTCCTTTTTTAAGAATCTCTGAAGGATGTTTTATATGTTTAGTCCAGGAAAGATCTGATATATGAATCAAAGCATCAATTCCCTCAGGTAATCCAACAAATACACCAAACTCGGTAATTGTCTTGACCTTACCAGAAACCCGCTGGCCAACTTTATAACGCTGTAATATAAGTTCCCAAGGGCTTGGCCTCGCCTGCTTTATACTCAGAGAAAGTCTTCTTTCTTCTTTATCCACTTTCAATACAATTGCTTCTACTTTTTCTCCAACATATAAATATTTAGATGGATGTTTCGGCCTTGAACCCCAATCCATCTCTGATATATGCACAAGTCCCTCCAGCCCCTCCTCTATTTCAATAAAGGCTCCATAATCAGTTATGCTTACTACTTTTCCTTTAATAATCTTTCCAATTGAGTATTTCTCATCCACAACTGTCCAGGGATCTGGTTTTTTCTGCTTATAGCCTAAAGTAACCTTCTCATTTTCTGAATCATATTTTAAAACCATCACTTCGATTTTATCTCCAATATTAAAAAATTCAGCCGGATGATTTATTCTGCCCCAAGAAATATCTGAAATATGAAGCAGTCCGTCTATACCTCCGAGGTCAACAAAAACCCCATAGTCAGTAATATTCTTAACAATTCCTTCTATGAGATTCCCTTCTTTTAGCTTTCCTATAGTTTCAACCTTCTTCTGCTCAAGTTCCTTTTCGAGAATTACCCTTCTTGATACAATAACGTTGGAAAGCTTATTGTTAAGCCTCAAAACCTTAAAGTTTGCCTTTTTCCCAATAAGGCTTTCAGCGTCTTTAATCGGCTTTATGTCTGCCTGAGATCCAGGTAGAAATGCACTAACACCACATATATCTACGGAAAACCCCCCTTTTGTCTTTCCGGTAATCTTTCCTTCCACAGTTCTACCATCACGAAGCGCAGCCTCAAGTGTCTCCCATACCTTAATTTTCGCAGCGCGCTCCTTCGAAAGAGTTATGGTCCCATCTGAATCTCTTAATTCTTCCACGAATACTTCAATATTATTACCAGGCTTAAGCTTTGCAACTTCTTCATCAGAAAACTCGTGAATCGGGACAATGCCCTCTGATTTATATCCAATGTCAATAATTACTCCCTCCTGCTTCAATGCCAGTATTTTCCCTTTAAGTATCATTCCTTCTTGTATGCTGTGAAAGGTCTCAGCATAAAGTTTTTCAAGTTCTTTGTTTTTGGATTCCACTACAACTTTAACCTCCTATATCTCTAATTCTTTTTTCTACTTCTTGTATAATCCAATTCGGGGTTGATGCCCCGGCTGTTATTCCTAACTTTGATGCTCCCTTTAACCATTCTTCCTTTATTTCAGAAGCTGTTTCTACATGGTAAGTTGGGACAGAGAGAGAATTACAGAGTTTTGCAAGCTGGGTAGTATTAGCGCTATTTTTCCCTCCTACAACAATCATGACATTAACTCTACCAGCCATTCTTTCAGTCTCTTTCAACCGAAGAGCTGTAGAGTTACATATAGTATTATATACTTTTATCTCTTTTGTGTGTTCAATAGCATCATTTAAAATTTTTTTCAACCCATCAATTGGTTGTGTGGTCTGTACAATAATACCTATTTTTCTTTTTAACTTTGGGATGGCTGATTTCCCATCAACTACAATAGCATTATCATAAGCATAACTCAAAAGACTTTGAACCTCTGGATGATTTTTCTCTCCAAGAATTACAACCTGGTATCCTTCATCCCTGAGGAGTTTAGCATAATATTGAGCCTTTTTTACAAATGGGCAGGTTGCATCTATTATTTCATATCCCATTGAGGATATCTCCTGAGAATGGGAAAGTGGGATTCCATGCGTTCTTATGATTAAAGCTTTAATATCTTTACAAGACTTCAATTCTTTTATGTCACAAAGTGGGAAAATGCCTTTCTCTTTGAGCATATCCACAACCTGAGGATTATGAATTATCGGCCCGAGCGTATATATTCCTTTTCTCTTCTCTCTTGCTATATGGAAAGCTATATCAATCGCTCTTTTAACACCAAAACAGAATCCTGCTGTTTTTGCAATAAATATTTTCATCTTTGATTTTTTCATCATGTATTATAAATTTTCATTAAATTTATATTGGCTTTACATTATCCTTTAGCTGCTTTATAGCTTTTGTTATGGTTATTCCTGTTCGCTCCTGAAATTGCCTGTCATTTTCTTCATCCTTTTTATCAATCTTTATAGGATGCCCGAATGTCACTGTTATCTTTGCCAGTCTCAAAAATTTCGCGCCAACAGGAAGAGCTTTATCTGTCCCGTTCAAATATGTTGGGACAATAGGGACTTTCGCTAATTGAGTAATAACGCCTATACCTCTCTTTATATCTGCTATGTTACCATCGCTGCGCCGCCCTCCCTCAGGAAATATAACAATAACTTCTCCATTTTTAAGCCTTTTAATCACCTCTTTAATAGTCGAAGGTTGTGGTTTCTCTCTTTTTATCGGGATAGAGAAAGCTCTTATGAATAAACCAAGCAATGGAATCTTAAAAAGCCCTTCCCTTGCCATAAAAACTGCCTGTCTTTTTAAAGCTACCCCAATAACAGGCGGATCAAGATAACTCACGTGATTCGCTGCAATAATCACCCCCCCTTTTATCGGAATTTTTTCAGAACCAATAACCTTAAGTCTGTAAATTACCCTAAAAAATATATATAAGATTATCTTAAAAAAATTATATAAAAAAGAAATCAAAGGTCAATTTTTATATATTCAAAAATTTTTTCTAAAACCTGCTCTACCGATAAATCCGAAGAATCTATCACGAGAGCATCTGCTGCAATCTTAAGAGGTGCTATATCCCTGTTTGCATCCCTCATGTCTCTATCTATTATACTTTTTAGAGACTCTTCAATGTTAATATCAATGCCTTTTTCTCTATATTGTTTGCAACGCCTTTTAGCCCTCTCCTCTACAGATGCATCCAGAAAAATCTTTTTTTTTGCATCCGGGAATACAACCGTTGTTGTATCTCTCCCCTCAACTACAAGAGCATTCTTTAAGGCTGCATTTCTTTGTACATCAAGTAAATATTCTCGAACAATCTTCCTCGCTGAGAATACAGAAGAATAATGGTCAACTTCTGTAGACCTTATATCTCCTGTAATATCTTTATTATTCACGTATACCTTTCCGTCTTTAAAGTTTATTGAAATAGTGGAAAGTACATCTTTAATTTTATCGTCAGAATCTGATTGAACAATACCATTATTTCTCAGTGCTACTGCTACCGCTCTATACAAAGCACCAGTATCGAGATATTCAAATCTAAGCTTCTCTGCAATAAGTTTCGCTATGGTAGTCTTGCCTGCACCAGAAGGGCCATCTATTGCGATAACTTTATGCATTAAAAATAACTTCCTCCATAAATCATTAAACAATAATTTTTATTTTTAAATTTTGAATTTTTTAACTTGTCAATCTCCTCAGTAGCTCAAAAAAACCCGGGAATGATATATTTATAGATGAAACACCATTTATAGTTGTTGTCCCATCAGCAACAAGAGCTGCTATTGACAAAGCCATTGCAATCCTGTGGTCTCCGTAACTCTCGAGAGAGTTTCCTTTAAGAACTTCTTTCCCATTAATGCTCAAACCATCCTTAAATTCTTCAATATCAACCCCCATCTTTCTCAGTTCTGTTGTCATACTCTTAATACGGTCTGATTCTTTAACCCTGAGTTCTTCTGCACCACGAATGGTTGTTGTCCCAGAGGCTTTTGCTGCTGCAACACAGATTATCGGGAACTCGTCAATCAAAGATGGGATTTGTTCTCCTTTTATTTCTATTGCTTTCAACTCAACTCCACCTTTGCACTGGATGTCAGCAACCGGTTCACCACATAAATCTCTCACATTCTGAACTTTTATATCTGCTCCCATATCCTTCAAAACATTCAGAAGTCCTGTTCTTGTAGGATTGATGCCAACATTCTGAATGGTTATATCAGAGTCTTTAATGAGTAGTGCACCTACTATGAAAAAAGCAGCAGAAGAAAAATCTCCAGGAACCTCCATTTCTAAGCTCTTTAATTCAGTGCCTCCTTTGATACATACACTTAGTCCATCAATCTTTATTTGAGCACCAAAGGCAGGTAGCATCCTCTCTGTATGATCTCTTGAGCGTGCAGGTTCTATAATCTTCGTTTCACCATCTGTATAAAGACCCGCAAGGAGTAAAGCTGATTTTATCTGAGCACTGGCAACTGGAGTATGATATATAATAGGGTTCAACTTTCCTCCTTTAATCGCTATAGGTGGAAATCTATTATCATCACGAGCAGTTATATTTGCACCCATTTTTTTCAAAGGGATAATTATCCTGCCCATAGGCCTTTTCCTCAGAGATTCATCTCCTGAAAGTACGGAAAAAAATGGATTCCCTGAAAGAATTCCTGAAATCATTCTTATTGTTGTTCCTGAATTTCCACAGTCAATCACATCAAGTGGTTCTTTAAGACCATATAGTCCTCTACCATTAATTGCTAAAAAAAAGGAAGAGTGGTTTTGAAGGTTAATTTCTGTTATTTCTACTCCTAATGCTCTGACAGCATTCATGGTGCTTTCAGGGTCATGCGCCCTTAGAATGTTTTTGATAATGCTCTTACCTCTTGCTAATGAAGAAAAGATTATTGCTCTATGGGATATTGATTTATCAGGGGGTGGAGCAAATTCTCCTTTTAACCACCTTGCCTTATGCAATTCAATTCTTTCCAATACCTTCCCTCAGCGCTCGGGCCTTTTGAAAATCTATCTCGAGGGATTTGGAATCTTTGACCCTGAGATACTGAATAACTCTATCGAGATTCTTTTGAAACTTCTCGATAGATTCAAGGAGGTTATCTCTGTTGAAAATACAGATGTCACGCCATAGTTCAGGAGAACTGGAAGCAATTCTTGTTGTATCCAAAAAACCCTGTCCTGAAAATTTTAGATATGAACTATTAATATCAGCTACGGAATTCACAATCTCATATGCAATAAGATGTGGAAGATGACTCACCGCTGCATATATCCTGTCATGCTCTTCTGGATTGATTATTTTTACATAAGAGCCAAAGGTTTCCCATATCTTGATAACCTTATCAAGGATGTCTTTTTTAGTATTTTCTGTAGGTGTCACAATACACTTAGCACCCTTAAATATATCTTGTGAAGCGGAGTCAATGCCTGACCGGTCACTTCCTGCAATTGGATGTGTTCCTACAAAAAATACACCTTCAGGCATAAGTGTTTCCAGATCCCGCACAAGCTTCCCTTTTACACTACCGACATCTGTTACTATCACACCTTTCTTAAGAGAACCCCGAATTCTCTTCGTTATATCAATAAAAACTCCTACAGGCGTAGCCAGAACTATTAAATCTGAATCCTTGCAAGCCCTAAGAGGATCAACTTCAAGAAAATCTATGATCTTTTTATTTTTTGCTCTCTGTAAATTTTCCAGACTCCGTCCACTTCCTACAATATAACTACAAAGGTTATAAGCTCTCATTGCCTGAGCAAAAGAAGCTCCTATAAGTCCTACGCCCAATATCGTTACTTTGTTAAAATGCATGGATTAAAAATCTCCAACTATTTATTCCATTTTGCATCTTAATTTTATCTATATCTCTCTGTTTACTGCTTTCGCAATTGGTTTTAACTCGTCCATTAGTTTCTTGAAATCAGATGGCTTGAGAGATTGCTCTCCATCTGACATTGCTTCTTCTGGATTTATATGAACCTCTATCATAAGTCCGTCTGCTCCAACAGCAATTGCAGCCTTTGCCATAGGGGCAACGAGAGACCACTTCCCAACACCATGACTGGGATCAACAATAACAGGAAGATGGGTCAACTGTTTAAGAACTGGGACTGCACTGAGATCAAGTGTGTTTCTTGTTGCACTCTCAAAAGTCCTTATACCTCTTTCGCATAAGATTACCATCTGATTCCCTTTTGACATGATATATTCAGCTGCCATTAACCATTCTTTAATCGTGGCTGAGAGACCCCTTTTTAGTAAAACTGGCTTTTTGCATTTGCCTATCTCGAGAAGCAGTCTGAAATTCTGCATATTTCTTGCTCCAATCTGAATTACATCAGCATATTTTAAAATAATATCTATATCCCTCGGATCCATTACTTCAGTCACAACAGGGAGTCCTGTCTTTTTGCTGGCATATGCAAGATATTTAAGTCCTTCTTCACCAAGTCCCTGAAATGAATATGGAGAAGTTCTTGGCTTATATGCACCTCCTCTGATGAAGGTCGCTCCAGCATCTTTCACCTTTTCTGCAATACTGGTAAGCATAGTCTTGTTTTCCACAGCACATGGACCTGCGATTACTTGTATCTTTTTCCCACCGATGACATTCCCTTTTATAGTAACTGTGGTATTTTCAGCCTTGAAATCCCTACTTGCAAGTTTGTAAGGTTTCAATATTCTCATTACATCTTCAACACCATGCATAACCCTTATCGCATTTTCTTCTTCCTCTGTTATTTTTGAAGTATCACCAATGACACCAATAATTGTTCTTTCAGTACCTTTCGAAATATTTGTTTTTAGTCCGCGATGTTCGAGCTTTTTTACAATACGCTTCAAATCTTCATCAGTTGCGCTTGGTTTTAAAACAATGATATCCATTTATCCCTCCAGATTTTAGTCGTAAGCACCAGTCACAGTATTGTGAGAATTTTTATAAGGACTATTAACCAATGACTTCTTTTAGTGCTTTTACAAATCTTTTATTTTCATCCGGCAGACCTATAGTTACCCGTATTTCCTGAGGACCAACAGGTCTGACAATTACCCCTTTTTTTAATAATTTATTAAAAATATCATTAGCATCACAGTTTAGAATAATATATATGAAATTTGCCTCAGTTGGAACGTAGTTTACCCTAAGGATTTCGAGTTGTCTGTAAAGATACCTTTTCCCATTTTCATTTACTTTACGAGAAGATTTTATATGTGTATCGTCCTTGAGAGCCCATAAAGCTGCTTGTTGTGAAATTGTTCCTGTATTGAATGGTGGCCTGATCTTATTCATTTCAGAAATAATATGACTTCTTGCAACTCCATATCCTATCCTGAGGCCTGCAAGTCCATAAATTTTAGAAAATGTTCTTAATATGAGTATATCCCTTCCGTCTCTGAAATGTTTCATGCTATCAGCATATTCAGGGTCTGTAACATATTCGTAGTAAGCTTCATCTATAACAACAAGAATATCCTCAGGAAGGCGTTCCATTAAATAATCAAGTTCATGCTTTCTGTTTATAGTTCCTGTTGGGTTATTTGGATTTGCAATAAAAAACATCTTCGTCAGTGGATTAACAGCTTCAAACATAGCATTAAGGTCATGGGTATAATTCTTTAAAGGTATTTGTATCGGGACCGCGCCTACAGACTTAACAGACATTGGATAAACAATAAAAGAAGGATTTGCCATTACTGCTTCATCACCTGGCTGCAGAAATGCTCTTGCAACTATATCAATCAATTCATTTGAGCCGTTACCAAGAATAATTTCATCTTCATTCACTGATAGCTTTTTACAAAGGGCTTTCTTTAAATAATATCCACTGCCATCTGGGTATCTGCTGAATGCAGTAATTCCCTGTGAATTCTGTAAATGTTTTAAAACAGCTTTAAATGCTAAAGGCGAAGGCCCGAGGGGATTTTCATTTGATGCCAGTTTAATGGAATCCTTAATACCGAATTCCCGCTCAAGTTCTTCTAAGGGCTTCCCAGGAACATAAGGCTTTAAATCTGTAATAAACTCAGAGGGTTTTATCATCAAACTCCGCCATGTGGATAGGAACCTAAAATCTTCAGATAAAGGCAGTTGTCTTTTACGGTCTCAATTGCCTTACGCAATTTCTTATCTTCTATGTGTCCTTCCATATCAACAAAAAATATATATTCCCAAGCTTTCCTCTTGGAAGGTCTTGACTCGATTTTAGTTAGATTAATTTTTGCTTTCTTAAAAGGGTAAAGAATATCATAGAGAGCACCTGGTCTATCTTTTATTGAAAATACAATAGACGTCTTGTCTCTCCCTGTCCTGGGTGGAAAATCTTTAGAGATAACAAGAAAACGGGTTATATTGTATTTACTGTCTCCAATATTTTTTTCAATAAATTTAAGATCATATACTTTTGCTGCAAGCTCACTCGCTATTGCTGCTGCCTCCTCATCTCTGGATACAAGCTCAGCAGCTTTTGCAGTGCTGGTAGATTCAAGGATAGGGATACCCGGAAGATTTGTCCCAAGCCATCGTCTACATTGTGCTGCTGCATGAGGATTTGAATAAACTCTCTTTATTTTTAACCTATCCCCACTTTTTGAAATTAGGTTATGAACTATCTCAAGCATAATTTCGGCTGACACTTTTAATTCATAATCCATGAAAAGATCAAGTGTATGTGTAATTACCCCTTCATTTGAATTCTCGATTGGGACAACTCCATATTCTGCTTCACCAGAAACCACTGCATCAAACACTCCCTTAATGCTTTCAACAGGCACAAACAGAGCAGATGATCCAAAGTGTCTCAAAGCAGCAAGATGCGTAAATGTGGCTAAAGGCCCAAGACATGCAACTTTCAATGGCTCCTCAAGAGAAAGTGAAGCAGACAGTATCTCTTTGTAAATAACTTTAAGGGTATCATTTGGAAAAGGTCCTTTGTTGAGTTTAGTTAAACGTTCTAATATCTGATTTTCACGTTCAGGAGAATAGAATTTTGCATTTTCATTCCTTTTTATCTCTGCAATTTCAATAACAATATTCGCCCTTTTATTCAAGAGATCGAGTATTTTACTGTCAATCTCATCAATTTCTTTTCTTAATCTCTCAAGTTCTCCCATAAAAATTTACCTTAAAGTCTGGATTATGAAATTAATTTAATTTTGTAGAGTTTAATATTACTAATTTTTATATATTTTTTTCAATTTTTCCGTAGGCTTTATTTTTACATTTGCTCAGCAAGTTGCTTAAGGACAGAATTGATTGGAGTAGGATCTTTTCCAGTAATTTCTCTAAAACGATTTCTTGAAGGTATAGTATTACTTCTGAGCCCTTCTGCAAGTGCTATACCGATACTATTTGGCACACCAGTTATTAAGCCTATCCATAAAGCGGACATCTTTATTGCAAAAAATGGAACCGGAATAATTATATTTTTAGTAGCCCTGATCGCTTCACCACATCTTGATATAAGATCTCTGTATCTTATAGTTTCAGCCCCTATTTCAAAAATTTCATGTCCATGAATCTCTTTTGGGATCAATGATTCAATAAAAAATGCTGCATCTTCAAGTGCAATCGGTGAACAAAGGGAGTTTAACCAGCGAGGGGTTATCATAACAGGCAGACGTTTTGCGAGTTTGTAGACAATCAGGAAAGAAATGCTGCATTTAGCAAGTAATATACTTGCACGGACTTCTGCAACTGGTATCCCAAATGATGCAAGTGCTTTACCTGTCTTCATCCTGCTTATGAGGTGTGGAGAAGCTTTTTTATTTTCGGGCACTATTCCACCAAGATAGATGATCTTCTTGATTCCAGCATTCAGTGCTGCCTGCCCTGTTTCCTGAGCTAATTTTACATCAAGCTGTTCAAAATTTTTTACGCCAAGAGAGTGTATTAAATAAATCAATATGTCAGATTTATATAAAAAATTCTCAGCACTTTTTCTGTCGAATAAATTAACCTGTTTCCATACGAGGTTTTTATGCCCTAAATCTTTAGGTATTTCTTCTTCTGTTCTGTAAGATGCAGTAATTTTATAGTTTGAGTTCTTAAGAAGTTTTTGAATAATATGCCTTCCAACACATCCTGGTGCACCAAGTATCGCGATATCCATTTTTTATAACCTTTCCCTAACCAAATTAATTCAAAAATTTCATTATCCTTAGTCCCCCCTTAGCAAGGGTTATTAACCATAGCTTATGAATAATCAGGGCTAAATAAAAACATTTCACCTTTATATAGGCACTTTCAATTACATTTTGTCTCCCATTCGAATAGTGTCTTACATATTGGACATCTAACCATTATTGCCGGAAGGCCATATGCGTCTTCATTCATGCCAACTACATTATTTTTAAGTTTGTTTATGTCAAACATTATTTTACAATTTTTACATTTCTGTTTTTCTACCACTGGAAATGTGATTAGATATTTTTTCATATTTGCTGGTTTCCTTTAGATATTAAAAAATTTATTTTCGGTCAACTCATTAAATTATATTTTACTCATTTTTAATTTTAATTAATTCTCAGTTGAAAAATCACTATCAATATTATTTATAAAATAAAAAATAGTAGAATAAAAATTTTATTTCTACAATAATAGATTATACGCTAAAGTGATATTCCTAAATGGAGGTGTGGTTATGTTTTGTAAAAAACTGCTTGTGAGCAAATTTTTCTTTTTTGTTTCTATCATTTCACTTATCTTATTGTTTATCAGCCCAGTCAAAGCAGAGAATCTTCCAGTTGTCCAGAAAGATCCTAATTTATACCATAAGTTAGAAAGTGTTCTTTCGCAATTAGAAAATGAGTATAGAAAGGGAGCTTCTTATTCTAAAAAATTTGCTGCAGAAAAAAAGCTTAAAATTGAAGACAGCGATAATATAATCGTTTTTATTCTTTTTATAGATACAAAATCTGTTGATATTAATGGGCTTGAGACATATGGCGCAGAGATTATAAAAATCTCTGATAATGTGGTAAAAGCTAAAGTTCCTATAGGTATGTTATCGAAAATAGCTGAAAATATTGAAGTCATTACATTTATTAAATTACCGGATAAGCCAATTCCCCAGGATATTAAGAGTGAAGGAGTAAATTTAATAAACGTTTCATCATATATTTCATCTGGATACAATGGAACAGGGGTAAAAGTTGCAATAATTGATTTGGGGTTTGCCGGAGTATCTTCAGCAGTTGCTGCGGGCGAGTTGCCGTCAAGTGTTATCCAATTAGATTGCACAGGTTCAGGATGTTCAACAACAACATTCGTTTCTGAAACCGACCCTCATGGAACTGCCTGTGCAGAGATTGTTTATGATATAGCGCCTGGAGCACAATTGTATCTCATCAAGATAGGCGATTTATTGGATCTGGTTGATGCAAAGAATTACTGCAAAACGAACAGCATTAAAGTTGTAACTCATTCAGTATCATGGATAAATACAAATTTCTATGATGGAAGTTGTTATTACAGCAATCCCGTTTGCACAGTAGATGATGCCTATAGAAATAATATCTTCTGGTCTAATTCAATGGGAAACTATGCAAAACAACATTATGAGGCTTTCTTCAATGATCTTGATGCAGATAGCTGGCATAATGTAGCAAATACCGTTGAATTGATACCTATATATGCAGAGCAAGGTGAAACTATAGATATCTATATGACATGGGATGATTGGCCTGCTTCTGACCAAGATTATGACATATACCTTTTTCAAGTTATTGATAGTTCACAGAGTATTGTTGCATTGAGTGAGAATATTCAGAATGGTTCTCAACTACCTATCGAGTCTTTTTCTTATGTAGCACCTTCAACAGATTATTATTATTTTGCTATTAAAAAATATTCTGCGACTTCAAATAATAAACTCGATATTTTCAGTTTAGGACATGAAATTTTAGATTATTCTATTGCTTCAAGTAGTATTACAAGTCCTGGAGATGCAATTGGTGCATTTGCAATTGGTGCTATTAATTATGTGAACTGGGTGACAGGGCCAATTGCAGAGTATAGCTCACAAGGCCCTACAAATGACGGTAGATATAAGCCTGAGATTTCTGCTCCTGATTATGTTTCAACATATTCTTATGGAATGAATAACTTTCCTGGTACAAGTGCATCCTCTCCTCATGTAGCAGGTGCAGCAGCATTGATATTGTCAGCAAATCCAGGTTATTCAGTATCACAACTCTGGAATGCATTAACAGGCTCTGCAATAGATATGGGAGTTTCTGGCCAGGATAATATTTACGGATTTGGCAGATTGAGTTTACCGCAAATAACTCAACAGAATATACAGGGAACCATAGGAACAAGGTTTACAGTCTATGGTTCAGGGTTAGGGATATCCAAGCCCACAGTTTATCTCGCAAATGATACGACTGTGGCTACAAAGGCTAAAGTTGAAAGCTACAGTGATTCTTATGTTACAAGCCTGTGGACAAAAATATTACCGCCGGGTACTTACAATTTATATGTTCAACCAAAAGGATTATCTGCAATGTCTATGGGCACATTTACAATTATGAATCCGAGTATTGATACAATTTCACCAGCTTCAGGCACAGAAGGTGATATCGTTACCGTTCAGGGCAGTTTTTTTACTAATAAAAAACCAAAGGTTTATCTCGAAAACATAACAACATTCACAAGAACAAAATGTAAAGTTTTAAGCTATGCAATGGACTCAAATACTGGCTATAGCTACCTCACTTTTCAGGTGCCGAAAAAGCTTTCGTCTGGGACTTATTACCTTATTCTCCAGAATAAAATTGGAGAGACTTATGGCACATTTACAGTTGGCACATCAGGGGACACATCTATCTCGTCCGGTATATGGTCCGACGATATTATTGAATTTTATGTGTCAACAGATGGAACTTCTTTAACAACAAGTGGGAGCCCTCTGAGCTTTTCAGGTGGTGAGCCCTTATCCCTTATCCTTGGCCCTATATATTTTACAAATGTTGGCATTTGCGAACCTTTTGACTATTATGTTGGTTTTTCATACGATTTTGATATAGTGAATGGAGAATTTAACTTGGATAGCTCCGGGATTTCGATTCAAGGCGAATTCCATTCTCAAACTGAAAGTGTAGGCACTTACTCTATCAACAAATATGACGCTTATTGTAATGATTACTTAATATCAAGTGGTTCATGGAGCGCCTCCCCTGGATCTAGGTAGTGCTTCCGTTGTTTCTTTATTGCCTCTGGATGTTAAGAGAAAAGTGTTCATGAATCCAATGGTTGACTCGAAATCAGAAAGGAGCTTCTCTGTCGTTTTTGGATAGTCCTTTTCTCTTGGGTAAGCAGTCAAGGAGATTCCTGATCTTATGGTTCCAGCACCTCAGCTCTTTCCCTTCGGCATGCAGTTCTCCGAGTGCCGACCATACCCCCAGGTGACCATCTGCTATTGTCAGCCTGCCAAGCCTGAGGCAACGAGCCTGAGATTAAAATCAAAAAACGTTAATCCCGGTCAGACTGGATGAATTTGTTAGCAATTTTTCTCATTTTGTGTTGAATTATTTTTTCACATAATAAATTTTTGTAAAGCGTATATTCAACATTACAACACAATTTGAGAGTGTCATATGCCTCATACAAGACGATACCAAAAATAATGACATATACTATACTGAGGGCGACTATGAACCATGTGCTTACAGATAATGCTCCAGTTCAGCGGTGGCGGAACACCGTCCGTTGGAACCGGTCGTTGGACGAGTCTTATTCCTCTAGTGCAACGTCAATAACAACACTCTTTGTCTGGTTGTTCTGGTCTTTCCAGATAACCACGCTTGGCACTCCGGTATTTTGATGAGTTTCTTCTCGGTCTCCATTTTGCTGAAAAGTCCGGGATTTAATATCATTCTTAAGCCCTCTGTTGAATATATTCCTACTAAACCAATTCATTTCCTCTAAGCAATCAATGGCACGTTCTTGTAACTCTTCCAGAATCCCCAAGGGTGAGACCGTATTGTTTATTGTGTCCATCTTCCGCTCCAAGTCACGTAAACGCATAGAGACGTACCTAGGGTTATGTTCTAAGTCGTGTCGAATCCAAACCTCAGCTGCCAATAAATAGGCCCTTGAAGCTGCTGTCAGAAGTTTGGCATTCATAAGAAATTCTGATGATTCTTCCTTCAGAAGCTGGTTGCACCGAAATGCTCCCTGTTTTCCTCTAGCCTCTTTAAGTATCTGCTTGCTGATATCGTCAAACCTTTGCACAAGTAGCTGTTGCTCTGCTAAGGCAGATCGTATATCTCTCTCTGCTAATGCGAGTTTAACCGTCATATCTGGCGAAAAAGTCCCTGTAATCGCACATTGCTTCAAAAGTTCTTCGAGTATCGCAACCGCCGATATCAGTTTTCCATAGGTTTTTGCCTGAAGCCTTATTGCCAAACGCTCTATTCCCATTTGAAGGGTTTCAAGTTTTGCATTGATTCTCTGGAGATGTGTAACCCCTGCAATAGCATTAAGGATTTGCCAAATTGCAAGCGGAACAATAATACCACCTATATTTGCTGGTGTGAATCGGAGTTGACCCGCGATTTTCTGAGTAGCATTGCTTACTACTGTTCCAGTCATTTGCCCTGCCGAGCGCATCACGGTTAAGGAACCGTCCTTTAAACCTGCCAATACTTGAGGTGAACCTACCACCTGAAGTAGCTGTCTGGATTGTATTGCGGTATTAACAAGTCCCGCAGTAGCTCCAAGTTGATCGGCGAAATAGGAAGAAATATTCCCACCGTGAGGTGCAACATCCGCTGTAGGTTGAAACGTAAATTCATTCACAAGAATATCACGGGTTTCGTCACTGTGGACTAAAATTGCGCCTCGCTCCTCTCCGCCGTCTGTGAGAAGCGGGATAAATGATTTAGCGGGCAATCTTTCTGGATTGCCACTTACCATTTCACGTAACCAGTCAAGTATACGCATGGATTAATCTCCTTCTATCCGTCCAACGTCTAAGCTGGGTGGTGGCTGTAAGCCATCCGCTGGAGTGATTTATTAGGCTTTTTCACTTTCTTGCTTGCACCTATAACAAGGTTATCTATAACTTTGAAGATAGATGTATCCCATGGATATTCTGGTTGATTTGCTATCCAGGTATTAGCTTTTTTGACAAACTCAGTATCCTTTGCAACTGGGATAAAAAATTCTGATATAATTTCTTTCATAAGTTTCCATTCGTAATCTAATCCATTCCTTATGTTTGTATTGCCTTTCAAATATTTCAAAGTGTACTCACGGTCGATTGGTGGGACTATGTTAGGAATCATATGAGCCATGACTTTGGAGTTACCGACTATACTTGTGCCGCTCGCCATGACTTTTATACCACGAAATATCTTTTCTAAAAGTCCCCAATCTGAATTGGTCACGTTTTGATAATTAATCTTTTTTGCCTCTTCAATTTTATCTTTTATTCCCAAAACGCTTCTTTTAAAAACATCAAAACTCTGCATTTTAGAGCCACCCTTTCCCATCCTGTGCATTCCCCATGAGGCTAAAGTTGCATATATAAATTCCAGATATAGTTCGAAATTGTCAGAATTAGCCATTTCAAGTGTTCGTCTATGGAAATAGAGACTCGGACCACGAAATGTTTCGGCCTTATAATATGCGTCGTGGTATTTTTCCGCATTATGGAGAATGTCTAAAACTTTGTATTGGTAGTTATTCATTTTTTAAGCCTAACGCCTGAAATAAGGCACAGGGCAACCAGCCCTTGCAAAAAACTGTAGAGGCTTATTCCCCATCGCCTTGATTGATTCGTTAGACATCCTCCATCAGAATTAATCTTACGTATTCTGTAAGGACTCTGGCCATATGTTTATTTTTTTCACCTGCCGGAATAAATAAACCATCACCTTGTTTAAAGATTATGAATTCCCCGTTGAAGTTTATTTCCATCTCTCCTTAGAGAATGAACCCAATATGGCCTTTTGTGCACCAATCAGATTCGATAAACTCCTTTGTAAATTCCACAAGGCGAAGCTGTCTTCTGTCTTGCTTAAACGCTTTGAATCTGACACCAGGTGCATGCATATTCCAAGGAATTGATTTGAAGTTTATTTTAGTCCGTTTTACTTTTTTTATTTATGTCTAACAATTATTAGGGATCTCCTTTATTTAATTCTGCCGTGATATCCTTTATATATAAAGTCATTTCTTCTAGGGTCGGCCTTCGCACTTTCTCTTTAGGAGTTTTTAGTATTTCAATCACTTCGTCATATCTATCTTTTGCTTGACCTGCATTTTGTTGTAAGCTTTCTAATATATTTACCATTTCCGGTCCGATAACAAAGTGTGGATCTACAATAATTTTGTCGTCCTTGCCAATTGAAAATACGTTCATCGGACTTTCAGTATTAGGATTAATTTTAGCGAATTTTACAATGTTTGTTGCCAGCAAAGGGCCCACAAGGACGCGCGACGTCTTTGCGAACTTATCCTCAAGCTTATAAGCGTAAATAAAACCGGGACCAGTAAATTCTGTTTCATTCCAGAACATTTCACCAAGCTCAATGCCTCCCCGAATCGTAAAGCCCTCCCGCA
Organism: Nitrospirota bacterium; assembly: GCA_013388455.1. NCBI lineage: Bacteria > Pseudomonadati > Nitrospirota > Nitrospirota bacterium. The sequence continues at coordinate 6,102 of JACAFF010000031.1, read as the reverse complement.
GGGACTGCTGCCAAATAAGTCGCAAACACAATAAAACATTGAAAACTCGTGTGCTGAATTCTTGCGCGCTACACTCTGATGGCGACGATGGCAAGGCCAACATTGTTACTATTGAATCTGACAGAGTTCGCGTGATTGATAGATACCTCTCAAATTCTTTGTTGGTCATCGGATCGTAAATAGAAAGCGTGATCTGGGTCTTTTCGTCATCGCGGGGGATAGAATTCTTGATACGAAGAAGTCGGTGAAGTGCGGAATCTGACTCTGGTCCCCAGTTTTTGACGATAGCCTTCGACATGCCAAGAATGTCAACATATGCAACAAGGGCTGGTCCCATAAATTTGGGAGGATTGCCTCTAAGTAGGCAACCGTCATCACATTTAAAAAAGATATCAGGAGAAGTCATTTGATTTTTTTTATTTCTACCCTAACGCTTGAACTGTGCGGTGACTGTCAGCCATCCGCACAAGTGATTTGTTAGACCTGTTTGTTCTTTTTTGCGCAGTGATTTGGCATATTCTCTTAGTTCTGGATTATTCTTCAATGCTTGGATCAGGTCCTATATACTAAATTTATCCTCTTTCCTCATTACTCCCTCGATATCATCTTCAGGCTTATATTCATTAACAGTATGATTATGTTCATCTATTAACAATATATGCAAATTAAGTGTTTTCCTCAAGGGCTTGTTAATGCAAAAGCTGCTGTAAATACGGTAATACGTTAGGAATTGCTAATGCCAAAACTTGCTGTTTAGCTTCCTCGTTGAAGTAAGTAACAACGCTTGCAAGTGCACGATCAAAATTGTTTCTATTCGTTTGAGTTTTGCCAAAACCTATTCCCTTGCATTCCACTTTCCATATCTCATCTTTGTTCTCAGCAATTATGTCAGCACTGTCAGAACTAAAATAAATCCTCTCTGTATATCCTGCATCTTTAAGTTCTATTTCAATAACAGATTTGATATCCCGATTATAGCCTTTCCCTCTTGGCACAGATATTTTCTTCAGAACATACCCTTTGCTAACTAACCATTTGGTAGTTTTGACGAGAATGGTATTTTCTAGCATTTATTTAATAACTTCTTACTTTTATAGTCTCTAACCTATTTTTATGTTAATGTATAAATTATTGCTAAGTATATGAAAAATAACCTCCCTTGTCAAGGAAAGGAATTGCCTCATCAAAAATCTTGATGAAAAAAGGACACGATGTTATGTAAAGTTTAAATCAGTGTCATTCGTCGCTGTCCCTCTTTTGTCCGAATATTTTACCATCCCAATCCCAGCGGTATTTCACCTCAACAATAAATTTATGCTTCAAGCTTTGATCAAGAATACAAAAATCTGGCAAAAACCTGACTAAGCTCTCGTTTCAGTCAATTCTCAAAATCCATAATTAATTTTTTAATCTCTAACGGCAAGCTAACCTGCGGTCATGAATCGCGGTAGAATAGCGGTTAGGAGGAGCGTTTTATTATACACCGCTTCACTTTCTTTATCATCCTCTTTTTACTTCAAGTTCAAACAACTTGGGGGCATTAAAATCCAAAGAAAATTCTTTAATCCGCCTCTTCGCTAGGCCTACATATTCATCATTTATGTCATATCCTACATAATGACGATGAGTCCTTATTGCTGCAATAGCCGCCTGTCCACTCCCTATAAATGGATCTAGAACAACCTCTCCTTCAAAGGTGTAAAGCTGAATCAATCTGTAAGGCAATTCAACGGGGAAAGGTGCCGGGTGTCCAATTTTCGTTGCTGGTTCCGGAGCAAATGTCCATACACTTTTAGTAAACTCAAGAAATTCCTGCTTAGAAATGGTGCTCTTTCTTCTTAAATTGCCTCTACTAAACATGCCTTTCGAGAAAACCAAAATATACTCATGAATATCCCTGAGTGTAGGATTTTTAGCCGAAAGCCAGCTACCCCACGCAGTTGAAGGGCTACCACTGGAGGCTTTATTCCAGATGATCTCACCCCTCATCAAGAATCCTAAATCTAACATATCCTCCACGATAAAGACATGAAGCGGGATATACGGTTTTCTTCCGAGATTAGCAATATTGATACATGCCCTCCCACCGGGGACGAGTACTCTTTTGACCTCGCCCCATACCCTTTTCAAAAATTCCCTGTACTCATTTAAAGTAAGGTTCTCATCATACTCCTTTCCAACATTATAAGGTGGTGAGGTCACCATTATGTGAACACTATTATCTGGAAGCTCTTCCATTTTTTCGCTGGTTTTGCAAAAAATTTTATCAAGAAATTCAGAAGGAACTGGATTTTCAACATACTTGACTATTTCCTCCTTTGGTAATCCCTCATATAATTTGCTTGCATAAAAAGGTGTGGAGTCGTGGTTAATCCGTCCAGGAGAACCGAAGGCACTTGTCTTGGTCCCTATTTTTCTTGGATTAAATCCCATTTTATTCTTCCCTCCATAGATCAACCCATCTTTTATAGGAATTGAACTCTATTTTTGTCCTTTGCCAATTTATTGAGATACTCCTTGACTTACTGTCTCTAACCAAATTTAATAAAGCTTCTTTTGTAATTTCAACACCTCTTGGGTTTGTCCCGGGTTTTGGAAGTTTAATATAATTGTTTCTGCCTATCCTATCAAAAAGCCTTTTCTGGACATCTAACGGAATATAATAAAATCCTCCAACATCATTCCAATTTATTTGAACAAGCAGAATATCACAGTAAGGATAGTAGTTTTCACGAAATTCTTTTGCTTTCTTCGCGTCAACTGTCCAAATAAGTTTTACTCCGCTCAAACTTTTACCAGTAATTGTTTTAATAGATACTGGTTCTCCAAACAATTTTGTATCTACTTCTGGCTCTGTAATTGGGACCTCTGTTTCCACATTGTCCTCACCAAAATTATAAATAAGCAAGGCAACAATTATCCTTTCACGAACCGAGCCAACTTCCATGCCAGTTTTGCCTGCTCGTGAGCTCTCTAATTCGGCAAGCTGAAATAAATATGGTAAGCGTCTTTTGATTCTACTAACAAGATTTTCATCTTCAAATATTTCTATCAAACGGTTATCAGACATACTTTATTTTCCTTCATTTTTTGTTTCATAATTACGTATAACATTATTTTTTATTATATTTTATTACTTCATGAAGCATATGAGAATTTGAAGTTATTTGTCAATGAAAATAGCTTATAAAAAGGCATAACAAGGGGGTAAAGGGGTCAACTCTTCAATATTCACAATTTTCTTTCTATTAGATTAATCACTTCTCGAATTCTTCTTTCACTCAGAATCCTCTCTCTTAGCCTTATTCTCTCCTGGCTTACAGATGTATAACCTATCCTGAATATCTCTCCTATCTTAGGCCCTCTCAAACCACCTAATCGGTAAAGCAGCTCCATAGCTATTTGCCGTAGATCGCCTTTACGGCTTATTAGTTCTCCCAAATCCTTACCTGTCTCTTCCGTTATCGACTTAAAGAAAAGAAATAGTGTCAGCGCCAGTTATATCAAGATCATTCGCCTAGCTCATAAATAGTCGCTGTCCCTTTTTTCGCCTCTTATCACTGCTAACGAACCCGCGAAAACAATGGGAAAAATGTTTGTTAAACAGAGGCGCTCGTTTTCAACGTGGCGTGCATGCATCCAGTGTTGTTAAAAGGCGGATTTGATAAGTCCAAATTCATCTTTTGACAAATTGCTCATAAATTCCTATGTGGCTAACGCCCCGCATAAACCGGCTGGCAATGGAGCGTAGCGGAATTGCCAGCCCGAGTTGATGCGGTTGTTCGCCTGTTACTTCCGTTTACCGCCAGAAATGCTTTGCCACGATCTGGCGGACAAACTCCGCAGATTTTGGCTTTGCCGTAAATAACCCACCCACATTAGTCGGTGTCCCTTCCGGAAAGTTTCGGAGAATACCTGCCCCGTCCGGGCCGCTCGCTTACCAGTGCACTGCCGTCAGGAAGAAAAAGCAACGACCAGGCTATCCGCAGATTTTCCGCAAAAACTTCGACTTTCACTCTTTCTCCGTCGGGAAGAAAACATCTTCTGCAGACTGTGGTTTATCCCCAACTGTCTGCGCACATGATGTGCAGAGCAATGGAGCTATGGCTGTATGCATCATAAACACAATGAATCGACAGGATATTTAATATGGCAGACCTCTTTTTGTTCATAAAGGTATTATGGATAACGCTCATATATCCATAGATGGAAGATATTACGTGGATTAATTTTATAAGGTGTCGTCATTGTGTTTATTCAGCATCCAGCCATATAGTTAAATATTTTGATAGCAATGTGCATCTTTATTTTACTATCCTCCTCCGCATGAGCCTGAAAGGATATGGAGCGAGAAGAACTACAACAGCAATGATCCATACCGTATCCCACGTACAGACAGCCAATTGCCCTGATGCCAATCCCCGGCAGATATTTACGAGATGGTACAGGGGAGTGAAAAAGGCGATCTTTGAAACAACCGGCGGGAGATTATTCAGGGGGAAGAAAATGCCTGAAAAGAGAAACATCGGCGTCATTAAGAGCGTATAAAAATAATTATATGAATCTATGCCCGGTATGATGGCTGTAAATATAACTGATATCTCCGCAAAGATCAATCCTGTTATGAAAAGGACAGGGATTGAAAGTATTATCAATGGTGAATCAACAAGTCCAAACAGAGAGATAACGATGATTATTATCGTTCCATAGAGCAGACTTTTTGTAGCACCCCACATGAGTTCTCCTGCAATAAGGTCATCAAGGTTGACCGGTGTTGCAAGTATCGCATCAAAAGTCTTCTGGTAAGTCATCCTGACATATGTGCCATAAGTGCATTCATATATAGCAGCAAACATCGAAGAAGATGCAATGATACCGGGTGCGATAAATTTTATATACGGCACTCCGTTTATCTGCTGGACAAATGCACCAAGTCCGAGCCCTAATGCGGCAAGATACAATATGGGTTCGACAAAATTAAGGGCTATGCTCGACTTATACAGCTTTGTATAAACCGTGAAATTCCTTTGCCACACCCTGAATGCACGTTTGATTTTCATCTGTTAATCCTTCAGTGCCTTTCCAGTGAGTTTCAAATAAACGTCCTCAAGATTTCCTCCGTGCCGGTTCATCAGGCTTGACGGGGTATCGACCGTGATAATTTTTCCGGAATCCATGATAGCAACCCTGTCGCACAATATCTCAGCCTCTTCCATGTAATGGGTTGTAAGAATGAGTGTAGTATCTTTTGATTTTAGATAATTCAGCTTATCCCATACAGAATGTCTGCTGTGAGGGTCAAGTCCGGTCGTTGGTTCATCCAGTATCAAAAGTTCCGGGTTATTGATCAATGACCGTGCGAGTATAAGCCTGCGCTTCATCCCTCCCGAGAGGTTTCCAATCTTCACATTGGCCTTATCTTTTATGTCAGCAAATTCGAGGAGTTCCGATGCAAGCGGCGATGATTCCTTTTTCTTGATATTAAAATACCGTGCATAGACAATAAGGTTTTCAAGAACCGAGAGGTCGGGGTCGAGATTGTCTTCCTGCGGCATGACCCCGATGCGCGACTTTATCCTAGCAGGATCTTCTGTTACATCTGTTCCGAAAACCTTTACTTCTCCGGATGTGGGAGGCATAAAACAGTAAATGATGCGCATGACAGTTGTCTTTTCGGCTCCGTTCGGCCCGAGAAACCCGAAACATTCGCCCTTTACTATTTCAAAGTCTATATTATCAACTGCTCTCAGAGAGTTATAATACTTTGTCAATCCTTTCGCTGTAACGATGTCCATGAAGTTAATTTTATCATGAAATAGAATATCCGGAAGGCGGTCCAAAATCTTTTTTATATTTATGAAACTGAACATGAATACATTTGTAACTTTATCAGTAGTCCTGCTGTTTTTTCTTTTCCCTCTATTCTCCTGTGCTCCAGGGGAGATTCAGCCTCCGCCGAAACAGGTTAGCCCAACTTCCGCAGTTTAGTGACAAGAAATTAATAATATCAATAAGTTAGGTCTAATTTTAGTCACTATTTTCTGTTTTTGGAAGCCCAGGTTTTCCTGGGAGGAATAATCTCAGAAGATATCCCCAGCAGTT